>JBOGSE010000527.1:0-16001 GCA_050694895.1 bacterium
GTGCTCGCGGAGGAATCCCAAAAAGGTCTCCCGGTTCTTGCGGTACAGCCAGTCGGCGTGCCTGATCTCAACCGCGACCGGCCAGGCGCGCAGATACGGGGCCCAGGCCTCGAGATAGGTCAGCAGATCGCGCGAGAACCCCTGCGCTTTGGGAAACTGGAAGAGGACATATCCCAGCCGGCCGGCGCGGGCAAAGACGTCGACGAAGGCGGCGAAATGATCCCACGCGGCTGTCAGAGCCTCCTCGGAGACCCGATCGCCCCTGACCGGGCCGCCCGCGCGGGTCTCTGGGGGGAGAAGCCCGGCGATCTCGGCCGGCAGCCTCCGCGGATCGCTCTCATGACGAGTGAGCCAGGCAAACGCCTTCACGTCGAACCGGAATGACGGGGCGGTCCACGAGAGCCACTGCGCGGCGCGTTCCGGTGGCTGCAGGACGTGGTACGAGGCGTCGACCTCGACGGTGGGAAACACGCCGGCGTAGTGTTTCAAGCGGGCCTCAGGGTTGGTCTTGGCCCCGCGGGGGTAAAAGTCGCTCCTCACCATGCTGGGGTCGGCCCACGAGCATGTGCCCACGAACACCTGGCAGGCACCCACGCGAAGAGGGGCGGTGGCGGGCGGCGACTGCTGATCCCCGAACAGGGACACGGCCGACCCTTCGTCCGTCGGAGACGAATCCCTCCGGCGCCGGGGCTTTGACAGTGTGTTTCTGCGATGCCTATAATGTTTTGGGCCTCGCCCTCTTTTTTTGCGTCCTCGGGCTGACGAGCAGAAGGGACTTCACCGTTGGGTTCGCGTCTTGGGTTCCGGCTGTTGATCATTCTCATCGTTGCGGCGGCGGCGGTTCAGATTGCCTTCCGGCCGGTCGTCTTCGTCGGCCGCTTTCCCACCCTCCGTGCACCGGCACTGCACATGAACCTCGGCCTGGACCTCCAGGGCGGAAGCCTGCTGGTCCTCGAAGGTCAGGACACCGCGACGGTCAAAGCAACGCCCGAAGCCGTCGATGCGGCGATGCGCGTCATCGAGCACCGCATCAATCAGCTGGGGGTGACGGAACCGACGATCCAGCGCCAGGGGACGAACCGGATCATCGTCGAGTTGCCGGGGATCAGCGATCCCGATCGGGCGATCCGGTTGATCGGGAAGACGGCCCTGCTGGAGTTTGTCGACACCGGCACGCAGTCACTCCCCGACGGCGCGACCTGGAGCCCCGACGGCAAGACGGTGACGCTGCCGCAGGTCTCCGGGGCGCAGGGGACCCCGGCGAGGACGCTGCCGCTTCCAAAGAAGGTCGTCGTGACCGGCGCAGATCTCGCGGATGCGCGCGCGACCTTCGACCAGCAGTCAGGCCAGCCGGTCGTGAGTTTCCAGTTCCGCGGACAAGGCGCGAAGAAGTTTGAAGACTACACCGGCGCGAACATCGGCAAGTATCTGACGATCGTGCTCGACAACGAGGTCATCTCCTCCCCGGTCATCCAGGCGCGCATTACCGGCGGCCAGGGGCAGATCAGTGGAAGATTCACCCTGGAGGAAGCCCGCGACCTGGCCGTGCTGCTGCGCGGAGGATCGCTGCCGATCCCGATGCAGGTCGTAGAGAACCGGACCGTGGGGCCACAGCTCGGCCGAGACTCGATCGACGCGAGCCTTCGGGCCTCATGGGTGGCCCTCACCGCGGTGATCCTCTTCATGCTCCTCTTCTACGGGGTCAGTGGTCTGCTCGCGGATCTCGCCCTGGCGCTCTACCTGGTGCTGACGCTGGCGGCGCTCACCGCGCTCGACGCGACATTGACCCTCCCCGGCATCACCGGCCTGCTGCTGTCCATAGGTCTGGCTGTCGATGCCAACGTCATCATCTTCGAGAAAATGAAGGAAGAGCTGCGCATGGGAAAGAGCCTGCGGGCGGCCACGGAGGCGGGCTGGTTCCGTGCGATGAGCGCGATCGTGGACTCGAATGTCACCGCGGTCATCGCCGCGGTCATCCTGTTCTTCATGGGGAGCGGACCGATCCGAGGGTTCGCCGTCACGCTCAGCGTCGGCGTCATCATCAGCATGTTTACGGCGGTGACCGTGACCCGCGCCCTGGTGGATGGCGCCGCGGCGATCGGCCTCGGGCCGCAGCTCGTGCGCGTCGCGCGCGTTGCACGCGGGGCGCGGGCGTGACTCCCGTCTGGGAAGTCATCGGCAGGCGCCGGATCGGCTACATCGTCTCCGTCCTCCTGATCATTTCGGCGGTCCTGGCCGTGGTGACGAACTCCACGCAAGGGCGTGGCGCCCTCAACTGGGGGATTGACTTCACGGGGGGAAACTACTTTCAGTTCAGGCTGCAGCGGCCGGTCGATGTCGCCGACGTCCGCGCGGTCGTCGATCAATTCGCGACCGGTCAGAGCATCATCCAAACAGCGGGTCGGGAGGTCTTCGTCCGTACGCGGCCGCTTGGGCTCGATCGAAAGACGGCGCTCATGGCGGCCGTGCGACAACGGTTCGGGGGCGTGGAGGTGCTCCGCGAGGACGAGGTCGGCCCGACGATCGGCCAGGAATTGCGCAATACTGCCATCGCCGGCATCGTCATCGGACTCATCCTCCAGTTGATCTACATCACCGTTCGGTTCCGGTCTGTCCGGTACGCGCTCACGATGGACCTGGCGCTGCTGCACGACTTGTTGATCGTCGTCGGGTTTTTTGCCATCACGCGAAAAGAGGTGGACAGCGCGTTCGTCGCCGTTCTTCTCACGGTCGTCGGCTACTCAATCAACGATAAGATTGTGTTGTTCGACCGCATCCGTGAGAACCTGGCGCAGCGGACACGAGAAGCCTTCGACCGGCTGGTCAACCGTAGCCTGCTGGAGTCACTCGTCCGGTCGATTAACACGTCGGTGACCGTCGCGCTGGCGATCGCGGCGGTGTACTTCTTTGGCGGTGTCACCATCCGTGACTTTGCCCTTGGCCTGACGATCGGCGTGCTCGTGAGCATGTATTCGTCAATCTTCATCGCCGGTGGGCTGCTGGTTGACTGGAGCATCCGCACCGAACGGCGTGCCGGTCGCGTGAGCGCCTCCGGCCCCGAGGCCGACCGCCCAGGGGCGCCCGCGCTGGCGAACGACCCGTCCATGACGCCGGCCGTCCCGGCCGGAGCGCGGAGCGGCGCGGGTGGTGGAGGCCGCCGCCGCCGATCCCGGCGCAGGTAGGTTGCGATGTCTGCCTTTGTCATCTTCGCGGTGCTGCTGCTGGTCGTCACCGCCGTTTTCGCGCTCTCCAACCCTGCGCCCGTCGCGGTGCGGTTCGTGGCCTGGGAGTACCGAACCTCGCTCGCCCTCGCGGTGATCGCCGGGGTGGTGCTCGGCGGCTTTCTGGTATTTGTCAGCGGCCTCGCCGGACAGGCCCACATGCGTGCGCGCGTGCGCGACCTGCAGGCCAGACTGCGCGATGTCGAAGCCAAACTCCCCGCCGCCGGCTCGCGGCCGCAGACCCCAGGCCGGTGGGAGGAGCGTCCGTAACCTCCGGACTGCGTTGGCGCGTGGCGCCGCCGGATGAGGCGGGCCGGCGCCGGTTGAGCGAGGCCCTTGGGATCACCCCGCTGACCGCGCAGGTCCTGATCAACCGGGGCCTGGGCGATCCGGATGCCGCGGCCCCGTTCCTTGCGCCCCGCCTCGATCGCCTGCGTGACCCGTTCGCCCTGATCGACATGTCCAAGGCCGTCGACCTGCTGTCCCGCGCGGTCCGCCTTCGCATGCCGATCGTCGTCTACGGCGACTATGACGCCGACGGCGTCACGGCGGCCGCGATCATGGTCCGGGCGCTCCGGCGCCTTGGCGCCACGGTCGAGGTCTACGTTCCCGAGCGCCGGACGGAAGGGTACGGGCTTCACGCCGCCGCCGTTCAGCGCCTGGCGCAGCAGGGAGCGGCGCTGCTGGTCGCCGTCGATTGCGGGGTCACGGCATCCGCCGCCGGCGAAGCGGCGCGCGCCGCCGGAGTGGACCTGATCATCTTGGACCACCACGAGCCACTCGATGTCCTGCCGGTAGCCGCGGCGATCGTCGACCCCAAACGGCAGTCTCCGCCCGTTGCGGATTACTGCGCTGCCGGGTTGGCGTACCAGACCTGCCGGGCGTTGTTCGCAGCGCTCGGCATCGCCGATCTACCCGAGGAGCTCATTGCGCTCGCGGCTCTGGGGACCGTGGCCGATGCCGTCCGCCTGGCCGACGACAACCGCATTCTGGTGGCCGCCGGGCTGGACCGCCTTGGACGCCCGTCGATCCCCGGACTCAACGCGCTGGCCGCGGTGGCCGCGGTCCGGCCGCCGGTGCGCGCGCGGGACCTCTCGCACGGCATGGCCCCACGATTAAACGCCGCGGGCCGCCTCGCGCATGCGTTGAGCGCTCTCAGGCTGCTCACGACGGATGACGGCGGTGAAGCCCAGCAGCTCGCCGCCGAGCTCGATCGCCTCAATCAGGAGCGCCGGGCGCTCACCGACCGCGTCCTGGCCGAGGCCATCGAAGACGTCGAGCGCGCCGGGCTCGATCGGGCCCCGGCCATAGTCCTTGCGCGTCCCGGCTGGCATCCCGGGGTCGTCGGGATCGTGGCGTCGCAGCTCGTCGACCGGTATCATCGTCCGACGATCGTGATCGCGCTGGATGGCGCGCTTGGCCGAGGATCCGCGCGCAGCATTCCACCGCTGCATCTCCTCGAAGCGATCGGTGCCGGCGCGGCGGATCTGCTCGCCCATGGGGGCCACGCGATGGCGGCCGGTCTTACCGTCGATGCCGGCGCCGTGCCGCGGTTCGCCGAGGCCTTTATTCGCGAAGTCGGCGCCCGCCTGCGCGCCGAGGACCTCGAGCCGGCGGTGGCGGTGGACGCCGAGGTCGAGCTGCGTGAGCTCAGCCCGCGACTCGCCGGTGAACTGGAGCGGCTTGCGCCGTTCGGCAATGGAAATCCCGAGCCCGTCCTGCTGACACGCAGGATGCGAGCGGTAGGGACGCGTCTGGTCGGGGACGGGACGCATCTCCGGCTGGTCGTGAGCGATGGTGCGCAGACCGCCGACGTCATCGCGTTTCGCGGCGGCGACCGCGTCGAGCTGCTGGCGTTCACGCAGGCGCGGATCGATCTGGCCTATACGGTCGAGCTCGATCGGTGGCGGGACAATGAGCACGTGCAGCTCGTCGCGGCGGAGATGGATACGCCGGACGTTGATCTCGCGGCGGTCGCCTCTGACGCGGGACTGGTGCTCGAGCGCCTGTTTGCGCGCGCAGAAGACTATCTCGGCCCGCGCCTGCGCGACGTCGAGCAGGCGCCGGCGTTTCATACCAAGGTCGTTGGCGTGACCTTCGATGGACGGCAGGACATCCTGCCGACGGTGCCGGAAGGCGCCCGCCTGCACCTGGCGCGGGACCCCCAGAATGTCCGCGATCCTCACGCCATCAAAGTCCTGCTGGAGGACGGCCGGCAACTGGGTTTCCTCTCGGCCGTGCTTGCCGCCCGGCTGGCTCCGTCGATCGATGCGGGAGCACGCTATTCGGCAACGGCGACCGCGCTGACCGGGGGCGGCGAGCACGCATGGGGCCTGAACATCTATGTCGAGCGTGAATCCGGCTGGGCCGGTGCCGACCGCGATGCTCGGAAGGCGCGTCTGGAAAGCGCGGGTCCAGACGTCGGCGAGCGGCTGATCGCGGGTTTCTACCGGGGCCGCACTCTCGGACCGGCGATTCGCGGTGTGCTCGACGCCACGCGTGAGAAGGCGAGGGTGGTCGCTGCCATCGGCCCCGGGCGCGGACTGCTCCCCGCCGTGATGATGGCCGCGGCTGTCCGGCTCGCGCTGGGCCCCCGGCCCGTGATGATCGTCCTCCCGCGCGCGGCGGCCGTTGATGCGTGGTTCGATCTCGCCGCGCCGTGGCTCCGCGAGGCCGGCATCCGCGCGGCATCGGCGCACGGTCTCTTGCCCCCACGCGCGGCGGGACGGCTCGCCGCCTCGCTGGGACGCGGCGCGATTGATCTGCTGTTCGCGTCCGTTGAGTGGACCGATCGGCACTCCCCGGCCGCGGGAGCGGTCATGGTGGTGCTGGATGCGCTGTCCGGCGATGACCTGACGCGGATGGGCAATCGCTACGGGAAGGCCGTCTGCCTGGCCGCAGGATCGATGTCGGCGGCCGCGGCAAAAACCGCACAGGATGCTCTCGGTCTGGACCGTGTGATCGTCGATTCGCGCACCCGCGATAACTTGAGGATTGTAGACCGCCGCGACCGCCCCGAGGCCGTCGTACTGGACGGCGGAGGGCCACGGCCCGAGAAGATCCTCATCCTGACCGCGACGCCCGAGGAGAGTGTCGCGGTCGCGCGCCGTCTTCGCGATGAGCGGCGTCAGGCCGACGCCGACCTGGCGTACTACCACGCAGGACTCCCGGCATCGCTGCGCCGCGTCCTGGAAGACCTGTTTGCGGCGGGGCGGCTTGTTACTCTTGTGACCGGGAGTCATCTCGTCGATCCTGGCGTGCCGCTCGATATCACGCGTCTAATCGCGTTGGGGCTCTGCCCGGACCGGCTGCTCTTTGCCGACGGCCTTGCGGCGGCGGGTGGAAATGGCAGAACGGCGGTGATCGAACTGCGCTACGGAGCGGCTGCAGTGGCGGCGGCGCAGGCGGCGCTCGACACGCGGTGCCCAACGCGGGAGACGCTCGCACACTACTTCCGGGCACTCAAGACCGCCAGCGGCGGCAGGGCGTGGACCTGGCCCGAGGGCCCGCCACCCGACCTGCCGGACGCGGGCATCTCGCCCGCGGCGTCCTCGGCCGCATTGGAAGTGCTCATCGAGGCCGGGATCGTCAGCCGCGACCCGACGAGAGGATCAGACGTGCAGTACGCTCTGCACGAAGGCGGTGGCAGGGTCGATCTGGGGACGTCGCTACGATACCGCGAGGGCCAGCGCGAGCGGACCGCCTGGGCGGAGGTGCGTGCCTGGGCGATGGGTCCTGCCGCCAGGATCCTGGCGGATCTCGCCGGGGCATAAAGAGAGCAGGGCCGGTTCCTCCGGCCCCGAACTGTTGCAGGAATGACTGAACGGGGTGAGGTGCCCCGTGAAGTGGCTCGATTTGCGTCGACAGCAGGGCAGCTTTCAGGACCTTCCCGGCGAGGTCCAGAGCCTCGTCGCGACCCTGCGCGCGAATTTTCCCAAGGCCGATCTGGACATCGTGCGCGAGGCCTACCTCGCCGCCGCCCGCGCCCACGAAGGCCAGTCGCGCGCGTCGGGCGAGCCGTACATCATGCACGCCGTCGCCGTCGCAACCATCCTCGCCGGGCTGCACCTGGACCCGACCACGATTGCTGCAGCCCTGCTGCACGACGTTCTCGAAGACACCGGGGTGGAGTTCTCCGATCTGCAGCAACGGTTCGGCGCCGAGATCTCCGCGCTCGTAGACGGCGTCACCAAGCTGGGCAAGATCGAGTGGCAGAGCCGTGAAGAGCGGCAGGCGGAGAGCCTCCGCAAGATGTTCCTCGCCATGGCGAACGACATCCGCATCGTCCTGATCAAACTCGCCGACCGGCTGCACAACATGCGCACGATCGCCCCGCTGCCCGAATGGAAGCGGAAGCGTACGTCCCAGGAAACGCTGGACATCTACGCGCCGCTGGCCGAGCGGCTGGGGATCGGCAGCCTGCAAAAGGAGCTCGAGGACCTGGCCTTTCAGGAGCTTCAGCCCGAGATGTACACCGAGATCACGCAATCGCTGGCGCAGGCCGAAGGCGCCCGTGAAGCGCTGGTGCAGCGGGTCGTCGGCGTCCTCCACAGAGAGCTGCAGCGGGCCGGCATCAAGGTCGACCCCAAGAACATTACGGGCCGCCCCAAGCACATCCACAGCATCTGGAAAAAGCTGCAGCGGCCCAAGTACGCCGGGCAGCCCATTGCCCGCATCTACGATCGTCTGGGTGTTCGGGTCCTGCTCGACGACGTCAAGGACTGTTACGCCGCGCTGGGCGTCATCCACGCGGTGTGGAAGCCCATTCCCGGCGAGTTTGACGACTATATCGCCAGCGCGAAAACCAGCGGATACCAGTCTCTGCATACGGCCGTGATCTACGAAGGCGAGCCGCTGGAGATCCAGATCCGCACCCATCAGATGCACCACGAAGCCGAGCACGGGATCGCGGCCCACTGGAAGTACAAGAAGGGCGCCGCACAGGACCGCGCGGTGGACGAGAAACTCGCGTGGCTGCGCCAGCTACTGGACTGGCAGCAGGATCTGGCGGACGCGCGCGAGTTCGTCAAATCGGTGCGGCTCGATCTCTTCCAGAACGAGGTGTTTGTCTTCACGCCGAAGGGTGACGTCATCGATCTGCCCTCCGACGCGACCCCGATCGACTTTGCCTACCGCATTCACACCGACGTGGGACATCACTGCACCGGGGCGAAGGTCAACGGGCGGCTGGTACCGCTTTCGCACAAGCTGCACACCGGCGACATCGTGGAGATCACCGTCAACAAGTCCAGCCCGGGTCCCAGCCGCGACTGGCTGGGGTTCGTCGCCACCACCAATGCCCGCGCGAAGATCAAGCAGTGGTTCAAACGCGAGCGCCACCAGGAGAATCTCGCGCGCGGCCGCGAGATGCTCGAGCGCGAGCTGCGGCGGACCGGCGGGATTGCGGCGGCGATGAAGCCGGACCGGCTTCGCGAGGTGGCCGGGCGCTTCGACATGCCCTCAGATGAAGAGCTTCTGGCCGCCGTCGGGAACGGCGATCTGTCGGTGCTCCAGGTGGCGCAGGCGCTCCGCGGAGGCGAGGTGGCCGAGCCCGAACCGGAGCCGGCCCCGGTCATTACGCCTACCGCCCCGGCGCCGTCCGGAGGCGTGCGGGTGCGCGGGGTCGAGAACGTCCTGATGCACTTCGCGCGCTGCTGCACGCCGCTGCCGGGGGATCGCATCGTGGGCTACATCACGCGCGGGCGGGGTGTGACCATCCACCGCAGCGACTGCGCAAATATCGTGTTTCTGCGTTCTCATCCCGAGCGGCTCCTGGAGGTTGAGTGGCTCACAACGCAGGAAGGCCCGTACCAGGTCGAGATCGAGGTGGAAGCATTCGACCGCGTGGGGCTGCTCAAGGACATCCTGGCAGCGATCGCCGAGACGAAGACGAACATCCTTTCGGTGAACGCGCGCGTGCGAAAAGATAAAGTGGCCATCACGAACATCGTCCTGGACATCCGCAGCGTCGGGCAGCTCCACGCGGTCATGCAGAAGATCGAGAAGGTCCAGCAGGTCTTCAACGTTGCCAGGGTCGTACCGACATGAGACGCTCTACCGCGTCCCGCGTCGATCTGTTCACCGAGTCGGTCATCCGCGAGATGACCCGCATCACCAATCTGCACAAAGGCATCAACCTGGCCCAGGGGTTTCCGGACTTCGATGCGCCCGCCGAACTGATCGAAGCGGCCGTGAAGGCGCTGCGCGAGGGGTGGAACCAGTACGCGATCACCTGGGGCTCGCCGCGGCTGCGCAAGGCCATCGCCGAGAAGGCAGCCTGGGCCAACGGGCTCACGGTGGATCCGGAGCGGCACATCACGGTGACGTGCGGGGCCACCGAGGCGATGATGGCCACGCTGCTGGCGGTGATCAATCCCGGTGACGAGGTTGTGATCTTCGAGCCATTTTACGAGAACTACGGACCCGACGCGCTGCTGTCCGGTGCCAGCCTTCGCTACGTGCGGCTGCGCCTGGACGACCCGGCAATGCCCTTTGATCCTGACGAACTCCGCGCGGCGTTCAATCCGAAGACACGCGCCATTATTGTCAACACTCCGCACAATCCCACCGGCAAGGTCTTCACCCGAGCCGAACTGGAGCGGATCGCGGCGCTGTGCCGTCAGTGGGACGCTCTCGCGATCACCGATGAGGTCTACGAGCACATTCTCTACGACGGGGCGACTCACACCAGCATCGCATCACTGCCGGAGATGTTCGAGCGGACCGTGACGATCAACAGCATGTCGAAAACGTACAGCGTGACCGGATGGCGCGTGGGATGGGCCATCGCCGGAGATGTGGCGATCGCGGACGGCATCCGCAAAGCCCATGACTTCCTGACGGTTGGGGCGGCCGCGGCGCTTCAGGAGGCCGGCGTCGTCGCGCTGAACTTCCCGCGCGAATATTACACCAGTCTCTCCGAGATGTACCGGGTGAAGCGCGATGTGCTGCTGGAGATCCTGAACGAGGCGGGGTTCAAGTGCGTGGTCCCGCTGGGCGCGTATTACATCATGACGGACATCTCGCCCCTGACCCGCGACGACGACGTCACGTTCACGCGGTATCTGGTCGAGCGCTGCGGAGTCGGCACCGTGCCTGGCAGCAGCTTCTATCACGATCCGGCCCTGGGCCGGGGGTACATCCGGTTCGCTTTTCCCAAGCGACCGGAGACGCTCGAAGAGGTCCGCCGCCGGCTGCGTGCGCTGGTGCCCGCTTGCGGGCGGGTGGCGCGTAACGTGCCCGCCGCCCCTGGCCCTGCGCCGTCCACGCAGCCCGATTGGGCTGCCCACCGCGCGGCATTTCCCATCTTCAAATCGTCCATCTACTTCAATACGTGCTCCCTGGGGGCGCTGGCAACGCGCGTCGAGGCCGCCATAGGGAGCTTCCTTGCGCTCTGGCACGAGCACGGTTCCTCGGCGTGGTACGGACCGTGGTGGGAGACGATGGCGGCGCTGCGCGCCCGCTGCGCTCGGGCCGTGGGGGCCGATCCCGACGAGATCGCGCTCTTTCCCTCGATCACGGCGGCGCTGACGGCCGTGGCCAGCGCCTTTGACTATCGCGATCGTCCCAGAGTGGTGATGAGCCGCCTGGAATTTCCCACGACGGTGTACCAGTGGCTCGCCAAGCGCGATGCGGGCGTCGAGCCGGTGTTGCTCGAGGGCCACGATCGCCTGGCGATGCGACCGGAAGACTACGCCGCCGCGACCGACGTACGCACCCAACTCGTGGTGGCCTCACACGTCTATTTCACGAGCGGCTATCTCCAGGACATCGCGGCGATCGCCGACATCGCCCACGCGCGGGGCGCGCTCTGCCTGATCGATGCGTATCAGGGGACCGGGCAGCTGCCGACCGACGTGCACGCGAGCGGCGTGGATTTTCTGGTCACGGGCGGTCTCAAGTGGCTGCTGGGCGGACCCGGCTTCGCGTTCCTCTATGTGCGGCGGGCGCTGCACGATCGCCTCCATCCCAATGACGTCGGGTGGTTCGCGCACCGCGAGCAGTTTTCGTTCCGTACCGATGCGTTTGAGCCCGCGCCCGATGCGCGGCGGTTCGAGGGCGGCACGCCGTCGGTGGCCGCCCTGTATGCCTCTGACGCGGGCCTCGCGATGGTCCTCGAGATCGGCATCGAGCGGCTGCGCGCACGGCAGCTCGAGCTCGTACGCGATCTCGTTGAGCGGGTGCGATCGGTCGGCCTGACACCCCGCGTGCCGGACGATCTTGCCGGTCACGCCGGGATCGTGACGGTCCCGGTCCCCGATCCGCCGGCGGCCGTGGCGGGTCTGCGCCAGCGCGGGATCATTGTCGACGCGCGTCCGGGCGTCGTGCGCCTGTCGCCGTTCTTTTACAACAGCGTCGAGGACAACCGCGCCGTCACCTCGGCGCTCCGCGAGGTCCTGGTCGCCGCGACCCCCGCGTCCTGATGCGCGCGGTCGTTCAGCGGGTGGCACGCGCAGCGGTGCGCGTGGGTGAAGAGACCATCGGCGAGATCGGCCCGGGGGTGGTGGTGCTCGTGGCCGTGGCCCGCGATGATGGCCCCGATGAGGCGCGGGCGCTGGCCGACAAGGTGGCGCACCTGCGCATCTTTGACGACGAGGCCGGACGGCTGAACCGGTCGCTGATCGACGTCGTCGGCTCGGCGCTGGTGGTCTCGCAGTTTACCCTCTACGGGGACGCAAGCCGTGGGCGGCGGCCATCGTTCATGCGTGCCGCGCCACCGGAGGCCGCCGAGCCGCTTCACGAGCGATTTGTGGCGGCGCTTCGTGAGTTTGGGTTGCCTGTTGCGACCGGCCGCTTCGGTGCGACCATGGTGGTCGAAATTCACAACGATGGCCCCGTGACCCTGGTGCTGGACACGGATCACGCGCCGGCTACGTAACCTGTGTGGCCGGTGGGGCCGATCAGGCGAGGAACGCGGTAAGCAGGCGGCGCTCGAACTCCCGGCTGACCTCGGAGAGATCCTTCACGGTATCAACCGACCGCCAGTAGGCGGTGGACCTGTACGCGCCCAGGCGGTGCTCGGCGGCGAGCTCAGGGAAGGTGGTCCGCTCGTGGTCACCGACCTCGGGCAACCGCTGGATCGCGGCCCGCGAGAGCAGATACACACCGGCGTTGATCCAATACGGCAGCGTCGGCTTCTCATGGAATGCTACCACGTGGTCGTCGTCGGATATGTCCACGAGCCCGAATGTGCTCACGTAGGGTGTGAGGACCACCGTGGCCAGGTTGCCGCTCTCCCGGTGACGATCCAGCATGGGCGCCAGCTGCATGTTGGTGATGATGTCGCCATTCGTCCCCACGACCAGCTCCGGCGCATCGGCGAGTTGGCCATAGGCGTGCCGGATGGCCCCACCGCGCCCGAGGGGTTCTGCCTCGACGGCATAGGCGATGCGCAGACCCCACTTCTCGCCGGTGCCGAAGTAGTCCGTGATCACGTCGTGCCGGTAGCCACAGGCCATGATCACGTCGGTGATGCCCTGCGTCTGCAGCCAGTGCAGCTGATAGGCCAGGATCGGCACGCCGAGGACCTCGACCATGGGTTTGGGCCGGTCCTCGGTGAAGGGCCGCAAGCGTTCGCCCCGTCCGCCGGCCAGGATGATCGCGTGCACGCATCCACCCGCCTGTAGTGACGTCTTTACACTCAGAATATTGGAGACGCAGGGGAATCGCAAGGTCGACACTGGGTCCTTCTACGCCAGCAGGAATCGTACCGAATAGCTGAGAAACCGGAGGCATGGCGGAGCAGGAGTATCGGTTCGACTGCAGGACGTTGCCCTGCATTCGTATTCGGTTTCAATGAGGCGCGCAGGCCGGTCACCCCCTCGAACACAGCATCGTCCCGAATCCCACCGACGACGAGCACGTCCTGATAGATCAGACGCTCTTTGATCTCGGCGGGCTTCCGCCAACAGATCCCTTTCGACTCCCGGACGAAATAGAGGTCCTACCCTGCTACCCACCATGTCAATGCCAGAGACTGCGCGGAAACTTCGGCCCCGCTAGGCCCGTTGCGATCACGAAAGATGTGACGCTGACCGATCCGCAGACGGGGCAGCAAAAAACCTTCGCCGTCACACTGTCGGTTCCGGGAACGCGGGTTGCCCTCAAAGTCGGCAAATGCGTCATCGCCTAGGTTTCTGTCGCATGCTGCCCAGGGCGTGTTAGAATAGCGTCCAGGCTTTGCCAGGTCGTACCGGCGAGGAAGGGCAGAGTAGGTCCCGGTTCCTTCAGAGAGGGGACGTCCCGCGGCAACGCGGGCTGAGAGCGCCCCCAGGCACCCCGGGTCCGAACGACAGCCCTGAGCCGACGCGCATGTCGTCTGTGGGGCGGCACGGCGTCCGGGTTCGCCCGTGATCGCGACAAGGGTCCGTCGGTTCGATGCGACGGGAACCAGGGTGGCACCGCGGGAGGCTCCGAACGCTCTCGTCCCTGTGGGACGGGGGCGTTGCTCTTTTCGAGGGAATGCCGCTGCGGGCGAGGGAGGGTAGATCGTTGGCGGAGGAGGCGGGCGGTAAGAAGGCGGTGCAGGTGCCGCGGGGCATGCGCGACATCGTGCCCGGCGAGGTCGAGCGCTGGCAGGGCGTTGAGGCCGCGGTGCACGATCTGGCGGCGAGGTACGGATTTCGTGAGATCCGGACACCGCTCGTCGAGCACGCCGAGGTCTTCTTGCGGACGGTCGGCGAGGCCACCGACATGGCCGAAAAGGAGATGTACACGTTCACCGACCGGGGTGACCGTGTGCTGGCCCTGCGTCCCGAAGGCACCGCCGCGGTGATGCGGGCCTACCTGCAGCATGGGGGCGCGTCGTGGCCACAGCCCGTAAAGCTGTACTACATCGCGCCGATGTTCCGCTACGACCGTCCTCAAGAGGGCCGGTACCGGCAGCACGTGCAGTTCGGCGCCGAGATCATCGGTGCACCAGGACCCGCCGCCGACGCCGAAGTCTTGAGTCTGCCCATCCGGCTGATGCAGCGCCTCGGCCTTGCGGATATCGAGGTGCACCTGAACAGCGTCGGCGATCCCGTCTGCCGCCCGAAGTACATCGAGGCCCTTCGCGCCTACTTCGCCGAGCATCTGGACGCGCTGTGCGCGGACTGCCGACGGCGGTTGGAGACGAACCCGCTTCGCGTCCTCGACTGCAAGCGCGAGGGCTGTCACGCCGTGGCGCGCGGCGCGCCCACGATCATTGGCTATCTCGATGCGGCCTGCCGGGCGCACTTCGAAGGTGTCCAGGCGCAATTCGACGCGCTGGGCATTCGCTATGCGCTCGACCCGTTCATCGTGCGCGGGCTCGACTATTACACCCGCACCGCCGTGGAGGTCTTCTCTGGGAGGCTCGGAGCGCAGAACGCGATGTTCGGCGGCGGGCGGTACGATGGACTCGCCGAGCAGCTGGGGGGCCGGCCGACGCCGAGCGTGGGGTTTGGATTCGGACTCGATCGATTGCTGCTGGTTTTCGAGAAGGAGGGCCTTCGCGCACCCGAGGTGCGCGGGGGACTTGATGCGTACGTGATCACCATCGGAGAGCCATCCGCACGTGAGGGTCTCCGGCTCGTCGACGAGCTGCGACGCGCCGGTATCGCGGCCGACCACGACCTGCTTGAGCGAGGCGTCAACGCGCAGATGCGGCACGCCGACCGGCTTGGCGCGCGGGTGGCGCTCATCGTAGGCGAGGCCGAACTGGCAGCCCGCGAAGTCACGGTGCGGACACTCTCGACGGGCGAAGAGCGCCGGGTATCACGTGCCGCGGTCGTCTCCGCGGTGCGGGAGACGGGCGGATGAGCGTGACGACGGTTCGCAGGACGCTCGCCCGCGACGTCCGCGCGGCCGCCGGGTCGGTACGCCTCCAGGGGAGCGTGCACGCCGTCCGTAGACTAGGCGGGATGACGTTCTTCATCTTGCGGGATCGCTCAGGGACGGTTCAGGTCGTGACCCACGGGAAGGACGATTTGCCCCTCGAAGCGGTCGTGGAAGTCTTTGGCCGCGCGCAGCGCGACGAGCGTGCGCCCGGGGGGGTGGAGGTCGCGGCCGAGGAGATCACGGTACTCGCGCGCCCTGTTGCGGCCTTGCCGTTCGACATCAGCAAGCCGGCACTGGCGGCCAGCCTGGAGACGGTGCTCGATCACCGGCCAGTGAGTCTACGCCACCCGTCTGTACGCGGGGTGTTTCGAATCGCGGCGGCGCTGGTTGCCGGATTCCGCCGCCATCTCGAGACCCAGGGGTTCATCGAGATCCACACGAGCAAACTCGTTGCCGCGGCCACCGAGGGAGGCGCGAACCTGTTCAGGGTGGACTATCGTGGGCGCCCCGCGTTTCTCGCGCAGAGCCCGCAACTGTACAAACAGATCTGCGTGGGCGCGTTCGAGCGCGTCTTCGAGGTCGGGCCAGCGTACCGTAATGAGCCCCACGAGACGACCCGGCATCTCAATGAATACACGAGTCTCGATGTCGAAATGGGATTCACCGACCTCGAAGGACTTCTCGACCTGGAGAGCGGGCTGCTCGCCGCAATGCTGCAGACGGTCGCCGCGGAGACCGGCGATGCACTCGAGGCCGTCGGCGTGACCCTGCCCTCGATCACCCACATTCCGCGCCTGCGGCTGTCCGAGGCGCAGGCGCGCCTGCACGCAACCGGACGGTCGTACGCGAGTGACGATGATCTTGATCCCGAGGGCGAGCGGCTGCTCGGTCAGCAGATGGCCGCCGAAGGGCACGACTTCGTCTTCGTGACGCACTATCCGGCGGCGGTCCGCCCGTTCTATGCGCTTCCCGATCCGGGTG
>JBOGSE010000528.1:0-1670 GCA_050694895.1 bacterium
GGTTGCAACGAACGAGAGGCCCCAGAAGATCGTCGCGATCGCGGCACCCAGGCGCGGGGACACGATACCCTGTTCTGCGCGCGCCGCCTGGAACCCGCCTGAACGGCACGGCGGCTTTGACTGGACAGGCCGCGCGAAAGTCCGGTATCGTGAGGCCACGATGCGCCGTGCTGCTACTGCGCCGGCCGCCGCCGCTCCGGCGATTCAACGCGCATTTCTCTCTGCCAGGGGCCGGGCATGGCGGACGCTGGCCCGAGACCGGTTCGCGCTCGCCGGCGGCGTCGGCGTCCTGATCTTCGTCGCGCTCGCGGTTCTCGCCCCGGTGGTCGCCCCTTACAATCCCAATTATCAGCACCCCCAGGGCCTCTCCGCGGTTGGCGCGCCTCGAAGCCCCGGCGAAGAATTCGCCTTTGGGACCGATCTGTTGGGCCGTGACCTCCTGAGCCGCGTGATCTGGGGGACGCGGGTGTCACTGGCCGTCGGCGTGATCTCGACAATTATTGCCTTGAGCGTCGCCATCGGGATCGGGCTCGTGGCCGGCTATTTCAGCGGCCCCGCGCGGACCGTCCTGATCTGGATCACCAACGCCGTGCTGAGTTTCCCCAGCCTGCTGCTCATGCTCGCGCTCGTGAGTGTCCTCCCCCGTGGCCTGTGGGTCGTCGTCTTCGTGCTGTCGGTCTTCGCCTGGGCCTATCCGGCCCGGGTGATCTACAGCGAGGTGCTGTCGGTGGCGCAGCGCGAGTTCATCGATGCCGCGCGGGCGATCGGCGCGGGCAGCCCGCGCATCCTGCTGCAGCACATCCTGCCGCAGCTCGTGCCGCTGGTCGTCGTGTACTTCACCCTCCGCGTGCCTGCGACGATCCTGGCCGAGGCGTCGCTCAGTTTTCTCGGGCTCGGGGTTCAGCCACCGACGGCGTCGTGGGGATCGATCATCTACGAAGGAGCCAGGGCCTACCGGAGCGCCCCGTGGATCTTCTTCTTCCCGGGCGCGATCATCGCGTGCGCCGTGGTGAGCTTCAATCTGCTCGGGGACGGGCTGCGCGATGCCTTTGATCCGACGAGCAGCGTGCGCCGGAGGGGACCGGCATGACGCATCGCGGCATTCCGGCGCGCCTGGCGGGCATCCTGCTGTTGCTCTGGGTGGTTGCCACCGTGACCTTTTTGCTGATGTTCGCGGTGCCGTCTGACCCCGGGGCGGCCATCGCCGGGCCTCAGGCCACGCCGCAGGTCACCGAAAACATTCGCAGAGTGCTCGGGCTCGACCAGCCGCTGTACGTGCAGTACGGGCGCTATCTGTGGCGGCTGCTGCACGGCGACCTGGGGCGCTCGTATGTCTTTGGCCGCCCGGTCGTCGAGCTGCTGATCTCGCACCTCGGTCCGTCGTTCACGCTCGCGCTGGCCTGTATCATCGCCGAGGCGGCGATTGGGCTGCCGGTTGGAATCCTCTCGGCCGTTCGCCCGGGCAGCCGGTTCGACCGGCTGGCGATGGTGGGCACGCTGGTCACGCTCGGCCTGCCGCATTTTTGGATCGGGTTGTTCCTGCTGTACCTCATCGGCGCCCGCCTGGGATGGCTGCCCATCGGGGGCTACGGCGGCTTCCTTCACCTGATCCTTCCGGCCCTGGCGGTGGGGATCGCGTATGCCGGCTGGTACGCCCGCGTGATCCGCTC
>JBOGSE010000529.1:0-1469 GCA_050694895.1 bacterium
AGGTCGAGGAATTCCTCTTGCGTTCGCGTGCCGGTCCCGATCGTGTACGCCGCGCCGAGAGTCTTCGAAAGGAAGTCAGGTTGAGACACGGAAGATTGCTTCACAGTCAGCAGTATACAGATCGAGATGGCGCTCCTGCTCGGTCCCCACGAGGTCGCCGCCTGTCTGGACCACCGGCAGGTCGTAGAGAGCCTTTTGGAAGGCTTCCGCGCCGAGGCCGATGGACGCGTTCAGATGCCTACGCGCGTTACCATCCCTGCACCGAGCGGCTGGTTACGGGTGATGCCCGGGGTCATCGACGCCGGCGGACCGGCAGCCTACATGGGCTGCAAGATCATGAACCTGATTCAGGGCCACGGGCTGCGCTATATGATCGTCCTCTTTGACAGCGCGACTGGTGAGCTCCTGGGCCTCCTGGACGCCGCCCGTATCACGCAGGTACGCACGGCGGCGACCGCCGCCCTGGCCGCCCGCCACATCATCAACGGCAAGGTCCCGACGGCCGGCATTCTCGGAAGCGGCTTCGAGGCGCGCGGCTTGCTGGAGGCGATGGCACATCTACTCTCTTTCACGGAGGCGGTTGTCTACAGCCGCCGGCGCGAGAATCGCGAGGCGTTTGCAAAGGAGATGTCCGGGCGTCTCGGAGTGCGGGTGCAGACGGTCGATGAACCATCCGAGGTGTTTGCTCAGGCACAGGTTGTCGGACTCGCGACGAAGAGCGCTACCCCGGTAGTCGACGGCGGGTGGGTGCACGACGGCGCCACACTGCTCTCGATCGGCTCAACCCGGCCGGATCTGCGCGAGCTGGACGAGGCCATATTGGGGCGGGCACGCCGCGTGGTGACCGACTCGGTGAGTCAGGTCAAGACCGAGTCGGGGGACATTCGGGCTGCGCTCGAAGCGGGTACGTTGCGCGAGGAGCAGATTGTGTCCATCGGAGATGTTATCTGCGGGAAGGTTAGTGCCAGAGACAGCGCAGGCGACATCGTGGTGGTAAAGACCGTGGGCACCGCGCTCCAGGACCTCGTGGTTGCGGGGCGGGTCTACGAGTCGGCCCGGGCGAAAGGCCTCGGGAAGGAACTAGGTGACTGGCCGCAACTTAAGCCGTTTGCGTGACCACGCGGATCATGGACTGAGGGGGTGATGGCGGTGCGTTGGTGGGAGGAGGTTTTTGCTGAGCACGAACGATCTGTCTACGCGGGGACGCACAAAGGACAGGCCCAGCCGCGGGGGCAGCGCCCCGCACTCCTCGTCGTCGATGTCACGCGGGCCTTCTGCGGGCAGCCGGGTCAGAGCTTGACCGAGTCGATCCGGACATGGCCGACCTCCTGCGGACCTCATGCGTGGGCCGCGATACCCCATATTCGGTCGGTCATCGAAGCGGCCCGCACCGCCGCGGTGCCCTGATCTACACGACGGCACAGCCCGGCGCCGATCGGCTCTACGGCGGCACGGTGAAAGGTGAGAGT
>JBOGSE010000530.1:0-2018 GCA_050694895.1 bacterium
GCTTCGTGCTCTACGACGCGACCGTGCGGCGCGACTATCCGGTGATGCAGGGCGTGTTTCTGGTCATCACCGTCTCGGTGGTGCTCGCCAACCTGCTCGCCGATCTGCTCTACGGCTGGATCGATCCGCGCGTCGGCCTGGCGGAGGACCCGCGGTGATGGGCGAGCGACCGCGCCGCGACGAGGGTCGCGTGAGGCTGGCGGCCCTGCATGCGGCCCTCCGCCGGAACCCCGGCGGGACTCTTGGCCTGGCCGGTGTGTTCATCATCGTGGCCCTGGTTGTGGTTGGTCCGCTCGTCATCCCGCTGGACGCACGCACCCACCTTGACCAGATCTACCAGCCGCCGACGTGGCGCCATCCGTTGGGCACGGACAGCCAGGGTCGGGATACATTCAGCCAGATCGTGCACGGCGGCCGGTCGCTGCTGTGGGTGGCGGCGGCCGCGGCCACCCTCTCGACGGCCATCGCCGTTGTCTTGGGCTCGCTCGCCGCGCTGGCCGGCGGTCGCACGTCCGGCCTGGTGATGGCCGTGACGGATGTTGTGCTGACGGTGCCGCACTTTCCGCTGCTCGCGGTTCTGGCGGCGTTTCTGAGGCTGCAATCTGAGACGCTGCTTGCCGTCATCCTTGGGCTGCTGAGCTGGCCGACCCTGGCGCGGGCGGTGCGGGCGCAAGTGCTGTCGCTGCGGGCGCGCGAGTTCGTCGAGGCCGCGCAGGCCCTGGGTTTCGGCCGCGGCCACATCATCGTGCACGAGATCCTGCCAAACTTGCGCTCGTACATCGCCATCTCATTCGTGCTGGCGACCACGCAGGCCATTTACGCGCAGGTCGGGCTGGTGTTTCTGGGGCTCGTGCCGCTGGCCAGCCAGCACTGGGGCGTGATGATCCAGTACGGCTGGTCGCGCGGCGCGATCTTTCACCGTGATAGCGTCTACTCGATCCTGGCGCCCATCGGCGCGATCGCGTGGCTGAAGCTATCGCTGGTGTCGATGGCACGACTGTTCGACGACATCTTCAACCCAAGGCTTCAGGAAACATGAGCGTCGAGGGCATGGATCCCGTTCTCTCCTTCCGCAACCTCACCATTGGGTACAGGACCCGGGCCGGCGTGATCCGCGCGCTACGGGACGTCAGCGTCGATCTCTATCCCGAGGAGACCCTAGGGCTGATCGGGGAAAGCGGCTCAGGGAAAACGACGCTGGCGCTATCGGCGCTGCGTCTCCTTCCCCCGTCCGCGTCAGTGGAGGCCGGGCAGGTGCTCTATCGCGATCGCCGGGACCGCGTCGTCTCCGACGTGCTGGCGAAAGCGCCTGAGGACCTCCGGCGCTTTCGAGGCGGGCAGGTCGCCATGGTGTTTCAGAATGCGCTCAGCGCCCTGAACCCCGTGCTGAGGATCTGGGCACACTTCACCGACACGGCGCGGGCGCACGGTTTGTACGACGACAAAGTGATTCGCGAGCGCGCAACGGACCTGCTGCACCGCGTGCGGCTCGATCCGTCGCGGGTGCTGCGCGCCTATCCGCACGAGCTCAGCGGTGGGATGCGCCAGCGCGTCGCACTCGCCCTGGCCCTGTTGCCGCGCCCGCGGGTCCTCATCCTCGACGAGCCCACAACCGCGCTCGACCTGCTGACGCAGCGGACGATCATCGACCTGCTCCGCGTGCTACGCCACGACCTGGGCTTTGCGCTGCTCTTCATCTCCCACGATCTTTCGCTCGCGGCGGAACTTGCCGATCGGGTCGCCACGATGTACGCGGGCCGCATCGTCGAGATCGGCAGCATTGATCACCTTTTCTACCGGCCACGTCATCCGTACACGGCGGGGCTGCTGGGCGCGGTGCCGCGGGTTCGAGGGGATCCGAAGGCCGCGCGCTCCATCGCGGGCTCGCCGCCGGACCTTCTGCGCCTGCCGTCCGGATGCCCGTTCCACCCGCGCTGCCCCTACGCGCAGGCCGACTGCGATGACGTGGAGCCCGACCTGCTCGACACCGGGGATGGGCAGCGGTCCGCTTGCTTCTA
>JBOGSE010000531.1:0-3429 GCA_050694895.1 bacterium
GTTGGTGAAAGTCGTTGCGGCAGGCGGCGTCAAGATGACCTGGGTAATCGGATCTTCGAGCGTGGGACGCAGCGCACGCGCCCATTCACAGCTCAGCAGGAAGGCCGAGCCGAAGGGCAGAACGTACCGCAGCCGGGTGCGGTCAGAACTCATACGCGCCGATGTCGGGCTGGGCATCGCGGGCGGCCCCGCCAAAGGCTGTCGGCATCGCATAATCCAGGCGCGCGGCGTTGATCACGGGGCTGCCAAGCCGCACGCGTAGATCGCGGCTTGTGGTAGTACCGGGATCGACGAAGAGCGGATCGGCCATGATATTGCCCGACGCGGTGATAGCCGAGCACCCGGTTTGCACGGCGCCGCTGCCATTCCCGAAGATCACGTTGGTCTCCACGACAACGTCGGCGATCGGACAGCTGGAGTCGTGCTGCACGCCGTAGCGGGAGTTGTTGGCGAGAATGTTGTTGCGAATCGTGACGTTGGAAACGCCGCCGGAGCCGCCGACCACGAGACCGCTATGCCCGTTGTCGGTCACGGTGTTGTTCACGACGACGTGGCCCGAGCCGATATCATAGATCTGAATACCAAACCCGTCCGGATGATCGTGAATGACGTTATTGGCGACGAAGTGATCATAACCCTGCAGATAGATTCCATGGTCCTGCTGGCCACCGGGGGTTACGTTGTGGTGAATCCAGTTGTCGATGATGTGGACGTTTCGGCTGGCCTCCGCCGTGTAGACGCCCTTGCCACGGCCATTGCGCATCTCGTTGCCCACGATCTCGATGTGGTGCCCGTAGACGTCGATGTGGCCGCCGGAGGTGCAGCAATCGCGATCGAAAATGAATCCCTTGACGCGGAGGTAGGCGCCCGTGCTCTGGATGGAGAGCGGTCCCCGCACGAACTCCGCATCGATGATCGGCCTCTCACCCGGATACGCTTCAATCGTGATGGGCGCGGTCGCGGTGCCGGCCCGGCTCATGCTCAATGCTTCCAGATAGGTGCCGGCCCGCACGTAGGCTTTCTGGCCCGGCTGCAGCGTATTGAGGGCGTGCTGAATCGTCTGCCAAGGCGCGGCCGGTGTCCCGGGATTGGCATTCGACCCGTTCGGCGCCACGTAGAACACGGTGCCCGTGGATAGCGGCAGCCGAGCCGGGAGCGCGCTGCCGATGCCGCCCCCGGCCGGCGTCGTGACTAACACCGAGCTGCTCTGGGGCGACACGTTTCCGGCCGCATCCTCGGCGGCGACGGTGTAGACGTAGCTGGTGCTGGGACTCACCGTGGCGTCCTGGAACGCCGGAGCGGGGGGCATGCCCACCTGAGTGCCGTTCCGGAACACCTGATAGCTGGTCACCCCGACGTTGTCTGTGGCCGCCGACCAACTCAGCGCGACCAGAGTGGGGCCGTTCGCGATCGCTGAGAGATTCTGGGGGGTGGACGGGGGAGTGCCATCGGGGGCGGGCGCCACCGTCACGGTGACGGTGGCCGTGCCGTCGACGCCTTCGCTGGTGGCGGTGACCGTGACGGGGCCGCCCTCGGCGACGGCGGTGACGAGGCCGCTCGAGGAGACGGAAGCAGTGCCCGGCGCCGCGCTCGACCAGGTGACCAGGCGACCCGTGACCGCGTAACCATTCGGGTCACGGAGCGCCGCGACGAGCTGCACGGTGGAGCCCACCTGCACCCCGGCCGTCGCGGGAGAGACGGCGACGGCGGCGACGTCCTGCCGCACCTCGATCGTCGCGGTGTCGGCGCGGACCGGTGTCTCGGCGACGATGCGCGCCGTGCCGGGCGCGACCGCCGCGACGCGACCAGCGAGATCCACGTCGACGATGTTCGCCTCGATGGTGCGCCAGGTGAGCCCGGGGATGGTGACCGGTTCGCCGGCTGCGTTGACGACGGTGAGCTGCAAGGTCGCACCGATCGCGCGCAGGGTTGCCGTCCGAGGGGAGACCGCGGCCCAGGCGGGTTCGCTATCGGCGTCCAGGAACCGGGCGGTCTCACACGCAACCGCGGGGAGCAATGTCGCGCCGAGCGCGACAGACAAATGGCGTCGGAATCGCATGATCATCCCTCAAGTCGTGGACGTCACTCAGGTCTGCGCTTGCTCCACGGCGACTGAGTCTCAGTACTCATACGCGCCGAGGTCGTACGCGGCGCCCTGCGGCCGCGCGCGGCCGGTGATATCGAAACGCACGAGTGTGAACGTCTGCCCCGCGTCGATCGCCGGGCTGCCCGCCTGCAACCGGAAGTCCCCCAGCGAGGGGTTGACGAACAGCGGATCGGTATTGAGCCAATTGTTCGTGAGCGTCATGCCCGCCGGCGGTATGTCGTCGGTCATGGCACTGCCAGTCGTGAGGTTGTCGCTGATCGTGATCGTCCCGGAGAAGCTGGGAATGTGGATCGGCTGCCCCCCCTCCGGGTTGTAGAAGATGTTGTTCGCGATGCGGCTCCCGCCGGACACGTCCGCGTGGAGCGTGATGTGGGTGTAGTTCTTGTTCGGATTGCCGTACGCGAACGTGTTGTTGAGCACCTGGATGTTGCTCAACGGGTCGGGGTAGAACTGCACCCCCCAGCCGTGGCGCGTGTTGTAGAAAATGTTGTTGCGAATGACCGCGCCATGGGCGCCCGGCGGGTTGCCGTTCAGGTAGATGCCGTGATCCAGCGTTTGGTAGCCGCGGAACGTGCTCGAGTACGAGCAGCCGTTCTCGCCGGGGAAGAAGCGCCCGATGTCGTGGATCACGTTGCCATCGACGGTGACGTTGGGCACCTGGATGAAGATCGCGGTCTGGCCGTTGGTATTGGTCGACAGCGTGCACACGTTCCCGATGTGATGGATGTGGTTCCCGATGATCTCGGAGTCGTGGCCGCCGTCATAGAGGTTGATGGCGCTCCCGCTGCCTCGACCCGTGACGGGGCTGCCCACGTTGGCGAAGCCGTAGAGATCGAAGCCTTCGATGCGGACGTAGCCGACGCCGTTGTTGAGTTCGAAGCCTAGCGCGGTGCGGCCGTTCTCGCCGTCCAGCTTGGCGCCCCACTGGTTACGCGAGCGGAACGTCACCCACGCGCTGGGCGTGCCACCCCGATTGACTTGGACCACCATCCCGCTCCCATCATCGTCGGTCCAGACGCCGTCGTCGACGACGACCACATCGCCCGGATTCACTACATCCGCGGCCCGCTGTATCGTGCGGAACGGCGCGGTCGCCGACCCCGAATTCGCATCCGAGCCCGTGGGGGACACGTAGTACGTGCCCTGAGGGGGCGGCGGTGGTGGCGGCGGCACGGTCACCGTAATGGTGGATGTGCCGCTCACGCCCTCGCTCGTCGCGGTGATGGTCGCCGAGCCGACGGCGACCGCGGTGACCAGCCCGCTGGGGCTCACCGCAGCGACCCCCCCGTTGTTGCTGGACCAGGTCACGGGGCGGCCCACGA
>JBOGSE010000532.1:0-3355 GCA_050694895.1 bacterium
TCATCAGACCGTGCCACGCTCTCCTGTTCATTCAGTGCACGCTCGTCCCGCCGGCCCGGCTATCGTGCCGGGGCCGTGGCCAGATTGAAGACCGTATGGTGCTCATCAGGATCGTAGCCACCATACACGATCCGGTACGTGCCGTCCATCAAGAGTACCGCCGCGCCGATCATCATGCCCGCCCGCTCGCCTCGGCCGTTGTTGGTCACGAAGATCGGCGCACTTCCCTTACTCCAATTCTTCCCATCAGTCGACCAGGCATGCCCCACGCCCGCCGAGAGCTCTCCGGGTCTGCCGGCGCTGCCCGCGTCGACGGCATCGTAGAACATCTCGAATCGTGCGCCGGTCCACAGGACGTTGGGCCGGCCCACGTGGGGCTCGCTTCGCGCGCTCTCCCAGGCCTGGTCGGGTTTGATGACGTGGCCGTGCTTCGTCCACCGGATGCCGTCTGGCGACGTCGCATAGCCGACGGTCAGGTACGTGCGGTTCGTCCGGTGCTCCCGCGCGAAACTCGTGTACCAGAGGTGATAGACGCCGTTGTGGAGGAGCACGTGGGGATCCGCGACGTGAATGAAATCCCAGGCGTCCCGATCCACCACGGGTGGGTTTGGTCTGAGGACCAGTCCGGCGGCGCCGTGGGGCGATTCCCCGGCGGGCAGACGCGAGAACCTGCGGCCGTCGGGCGAAAACGCCAGCCCGATGCCGTATCCCATGCCAGCGCGAATGACCTGTTCGAACGGGGCCTGCTCGATGGCGCGGTCGAGTCCCGAGTAGTACATGCGGTACTTCCGCGGGTGGCCGGCCGGCAGAGATGGATCCTTCAGCACCGAAGGCGTTTCCGCATTCGTCAGGTCCCATCCGGCGCCCACGTCAAGGGAGGGCGCGACGATCATCGACCAGGACAGGCCGTCGGTGGATTCCGCGTAGGCGGTGCGCACGCGCACGCGCCGCTCATCCTTGACGTCGTCGAGGCCGCCATAGCCGAACCACATCTTGAACCGGCCGTCATCGAACATCAACGATGGATCGCCCACCATCGGGTACAGCGCGCCGGCGCGTGCGGGAATCTGGGACGGCTTTAGGATAGGGTTGGCCGCCGCCCGCTGCCAGGCCCCGGGTGCCCCCTGGGCGGCCGCCGGACGTGCGGATGCCGGAGGAACCTGGGCCGCACTCAACCCAGCATCCAGCACGCCGGCGAGCGTCAGCGATACAAGGGTGATCGCAATTGCTCGCATGTCTTACCGTACCTCCAGTGGCCGGTATGCCCCGATTCGCATGAAGGACCCCAGCGCCGCGCCTGTCCCGGCCAGCCAGATGGCAGAAGCGAGCGCCCAGCCGACGATGGGGAGGAGAAGGGCGAGCCCCACGATGGCGGATCCCCAGGCCACCTCGGCCCTGGGATCGCCCGATCGGCCGGAAGCGTCGAGGAGACGCGCGCCGACGCACGTCGCCGCGATAGCCGCGCCCCAGACGAACAAGACGGCTTCGACCGTGACGATGATGACGCCGAGGAGACCACCGACGATCTCGCCCAGCGCCTGGCTGCCCGCGGCGAGAGTCAGGAACACGGCGAACTGCGCGACCCCCAAGCCGAATGAGGCGCCTGGCCGCGCCGAGAGCCCGCCGGCGGCAAACCGGGTGCGATCCGGAATGAGCGAGAGGAGCAGCATCGAGGTGCCGGCGAGACCCACGGCCAGCACGATGACCGCGGCAACGTACGCGAGCGCCAGGAGCACCAGGGAGAGCAGATCCCTGAGCTCCTTGTCGAAGCCCACTGGGGTCTGCCCCGGCGGCTGCTGAGCAAACGCCGGTGTTGCGGCGATGGCCACTCCCAGCACGATGAGGGCGACGACCGAGACCGCCCGCGCAGACGCGAGCCGGCGAGAAGCGAGAAGTCCCGCGAGGAGCGCCGCGACTGCGGCGGGGATGAGGGGGATCAGGCCCGGACGGGCAGGAGCATACACATGGATACCCGCCAGAATGCCAGCCACCGCCTCGATGACCGCGGCGCCCCGCGCGGCGGCGATCCCGGTGGCGGCCGTAATCTTGGCCAGCCCCACGAAGGCGGCAAAGATCAGACCCGCTGCGCTCAGCCAGATCGCCCCGGAAAGATCGCGCCGGGTTGCACTCCGCGCCGCGAGCGCCAGGGCGTCCGCGACGCCTGCCGGCACCGCGGCACGTTCGCTACCGTAGACCGCCAGGGCCTCCTCCATGAACCGGTTGCCGTCGTCCTCGGTTGTGGACACTTATCCGCTCCTTTCAGTGTGTTCTACGCGCCACGGACCCGGGGGTTTCACCCCGCCAGATGAGGTCCCGTAGCTTCACTCGCGCTCTCGCATGATCGCCCGGCGAAGCTGCTCACGTGCCCGGTACAGATGCGTCTTGACCGTGCCGGCCGGGACCCCAAGGACCCGCGCGATTTCCTCAACGGGCAGACCCGCACCATATCGAAGTTCGACCACCCTGCGGTACCGTTCGGGAAGGCGCTCCACGGCGCGCGCCACCGCCGCGGCGGCCTGCTCCTGGGAGAGCCTGTCGATGGTGCCTTCCTCGACGAGGTCGCCGGAGGCCGGCTCGGGGATATCGTCCAGCGGCACCGTGCGACGGCGCCGGCGATAGATATCCGTGCAAACATTGGCGGCAATCCGCCACAGCCATGGCGCGAATGGAGCGCCGCGCCGAAATGTCGGGAGGGCCCGGAACACGCGGAGCCACGTCTCCTGCACCACGTCGGCGGCATCATCCGTGTTGTGAAGGTAACGGTTGGCGAACCGCCACAGCGGCGTCAGGTAAATGCGCGCCAGGGCGTCACCGGCCGCCGCGTCTCCCGCCCTGGCCCGCTCAATCAGGTCCGCTTCATCGGTCAAGGGGCAATGCGAAAGTCGTCGACGTGCAGATGGCTGTACCCCGAGCCATCCCGCTCCGTGAGATAGATCGCGAGCCTCTCGGTCTTCATGGATTTGATCCAGAAACTCAGCGTGATCGCCGGTTGATCGGGAACGGTGACGGGTCTGGCGACGGCGAAGTAGGTGTGCGGAGCGATGGTGTAACTGCTTTCCAGCGCGCCGCTGCCTATCCTCACATGCTCCTTGATGACGGTGCTGCGGACCTGGCCGGGACCGAACACCGCCCGCCATCCCTCAGGCCCTCCATCAAACGTCCAATGCACCGCCGGCATCGCCGCGGCGGCGACGTCGAGGTGCGCGGTGCCCGCGGGGCCGCCAAAAGGCACGACAAGCAGCAGGACCGCAATGGCTGCGATAGTGGCCAGGGTCGACGCCACGGTTGCACACCCCGGTGTGTTCCACGACGGGTTCTTATGACTTCTGCCTCGCGCGTTCCAAAGGGACCTTCC
>JBOGSE010000533.1:0-1023 GCA_050694895.1 bacterium
CTGCGCCCGCACGCCTTCGGCCAGCGACCGTAGCTCGGGATCGACGAACAGCATCACCGGCTCGCTGTCGCCCACCTGAAAGGCGAGCTCCGGCGCGGTGAGCCTCCAGTTGAGCGGCACCGCGATCGCGCCGAGCCGCGCGGCGGCAAAGAGCACCTCGATGTACTCGGCCCGGTTTATTGAGAGGATGGCCACGCGGTCGCCGCGCCCAACGCCGCCTGCCCGCATCGCCCCTGCCGCGGCCGCAACCCGGTCGCGCAGGGCGCGGTAGATGGTGGCGGCCTCGCCGTCGATCATGGCCGCTTTTTCGGGCACCAGATCGGCCTGGCGCTCGAGCCAGTGCCAGAGTCCCCAGCCGATCATGCGCTCACCATTGGATCGCCGTTGCCGCCCACGAGTAGCCGGTGCCGCCGCTCAGGGCGACAACCAGATCGCCTGTATGAAGGCGTCCGTGCCGGTCGGCTTCGGACAGCCCCACGAGTGGGTCGATCGCCGACATGTGACCGAACTCCTCCAGGTAGAACGCCTGATGTTCTTGGAGGCCCAGGCGCGCCAGGAGCTCTTTGAACAGTGAGCGCTTGGTATGCAGCGGCGCCAGGAAGTCAATGTCCCCTAGCCCAAAGCCGCTGCGCTCGACGGCACGCCGGACCACGTCGACGAACCGGTCCATCGAAATGGGATCCAGGCGCGCCTTCATGCGCTGCGGATTGGGGACGTCGAGAAAGTGCATCTGCCGCTGGATCGTGTCCGCTGATGGAGGGTGCACCGAGCCGCCCGCCGGCACATAGACGTCGTCGGAGAACGAGCCATCGGTGATGATGGCGGACGACAGGACGCGATGGCCGCTGCCCCGGGAGAGCACCGCCGCCGCCGCGCCGTCCGCAAAGTTGAAGGCAAACCGCGAGCGCTCGTTTTGGTAATTGATGATGGAGGACTCGCGGCAGGCGCCGACCAGCAGCAGGGCGCGCAGCGACTCGTCCGCCATGAGCATGTCCCGGGCCACCTTCAGCGCCACCGGCCCGC
>JBOGSE010000534.1:0-10753 GCA_050694895.1 bacterium
TGGAACCGCAACCGCGGGTCTGATCAGAATCCCATCGGGCTGCGCTTCTGCAACAACAAGGGACCCTTCGCCGATTCCGTACCTGCGGCGGAGGTCTGCGGGGATGACCACCGTGCCGCGCTTTCCGATCCTTATCGTTTTCATATAGGCAGACTATCAGCTTTTCAGACTTTCAGTCAAGGCGCCCTTGGGCACTTCGCCGTCATTGACGACCGCAATGCTGACGCCGGGGACCCAGGAAAGCACCACACGGCGAATTCGCTCCGCGACCTCCGGACGATTTTGCGAGTATCTCATCCTCCGCCGGGGAGGCCGCGTAGCCCGGGTTCGGTCATGGCCGCGGGATCGAGGATGGTCTTCAACTGCTCGGCCGACAGCCCTTTGGTCTGGGCGATCTCGCGAATCGTCTTGCCGGTGCGGGCCGCTTCTTTGGCGATCTCCGCCGCCGCATCGTAGCCGATGACCGGCGCAAGCGCGGTGGCCAGCATGAGCCCGCGCTCGACCGACTCGGGCCCGCGCTCGGTCGCCTCGAGCCCCTGAATACACTGGCGCGCGAAGTTGCGCGACACCGCCGCGAGCAGGCCGATTTCCCCGAGCAGGTTGTGCGCGATCACCGGCATCATCGTGTTGAGCTCGAAGTTGCCCCATTCGTTGCCGATGGCGACAACCGTGTCGTTGCCCATCACCTGCGCGCACGCCTGAATGACCGATTCGGCGATCACCGGATTGACCTTCCCCGGCATGATCGACGAGCCCGGCTGGACGGCCGGCAGGGCCAGTTCGGCCAGCCCGGCCCGCGGCCCGGAGCCCATCCAGCGGATGTCGTTGGCGATTTTCATCAGGGCCGTCGCGTACGTGCGGAACACGCCCGAGGCGAACGTCACGGCGTCCAGGCACGCCTGCGCCTGGAAGTGCGCGGAGGTTTCGCGGAGCGCGAGCCCGGTGAGCTGCGTCAGACGCGCGCAGACCCGTGACGCGAATTCGGGATGGGCGTTGATCCCCGACCCGACCGCGGTCCCACCGAGCGCCACCTCGCCGAGCTCGGCTTCCGCATAGCCCAGGCGCCGCCTGGTCGCGGCGACCTGATCCGCGCAGCCGGCGAATTCCTGGCCCAGCCGAACCGGCGTGGCGTCCATCAGGTGCGTGCGGCCGGTTTTGATGATCGCGTGGAACGCCCGGGCCTTCTCGCGGAGCGCCTGTTCGAACTCGTCGAGCGCCGGCCGCAGGTCCTCGCGCACCATCAAGAGCGCAGACAGGTGGATCGCGGTGGGGATGACGTCGTTGCTGGACTGGCAGATGTTCACGTGGTCGTTGGGATGAACGGTCTTGGCGCCCCGGGCGCCGCCCAGCAGCTCGGCGCCCCGGTTCGCGATCACCTCGTTGGCATTCGTGTTGGTGGACGTGCCCGAGCCGGTTTGAAAGATATCCAGCGGGAACTCGGCGTCCAACTTCCCTTCAGCTACCTCTCCCGCGGCCTGGGCGATGGCATCACCCAGATCGCGGGAGAGCAGGCCCAACTCGACATTCACTTCAGCGGCGGCAAGCTTGATCAGCCCGAGGGCGCGAAGGAAGGGCCTGGGGAATCGCAGCCCGCTGATCGGGAAGTTCTGGATCGCGCGGGCGGTGGACGCGCCGTAGTACGCTTCGGCCGGGACCTCCATCGGACCAAGGGTGTCGCGCTCGGTGCGGGTTTTCGCGTCTTGAATCTTCACGGGCGAGCCTCCCGAGTCACTCGAAGCCGGCGCGTGGCAAGTCGCGCCGCTTAACGCCACGATCCTGCCGGCGCCTGGAATATGAACAACACGAGCGCGCCAAGCGCGACGAACACGATGCCGACCATCCAGAGTGCGGCTTCTGCCGCGGCGCGCCATCCGCGGTGGTGGATATAGTCGTCGAAGATCGTCCTTAGACCAATCAGCCCGTGCGACAGCGCAAACACCAGGATGAGCAGATCGTACATTCGCCAGAACGGCCCGCGAAACCGCTCGGCGACGAACTGAAAGTCGATCGTATCGGTGGAGTTGATCAGGTGCATGATATAGAGGTGGCCGATCACGAGCCCGATCATCGCCACCGCCGAGACCCGCATATAGAACCAGAGGAACGCGCTCGTGCCCCCGGCCGGACGCTCCCGATACCCGCGCATGTGCGTCCTACCGCACCCCGATGAGTTTGCCGAGCATCAAGTACGCCACCGGCACCAGGGCGACCACGTAGAGTCCCGCCCCAATCAGGAACATGCGGCGGTAGGCGCGCGTGGACGCGGGCCACAGATCAAGGATCATCACGATGATGCCATTGCCCGCGTGGTAGAGCACGGCCGCGACCAGCAGGAATTCGAGCGGCTTGAACCACGGCTGCTTGTAGATACTGATCGCCCGATCGTAGGCCTGTGGTCCCACGGTGAGCATCGAGGTTTCGACGATGTGGGCCAGAAGAAAGAGCAAGACCGCGACACCGGTAATGCGATGAAGCGCCCAGGCAAGCATGCCTGGCGAGCCGCGGTACACTCAGAACCCTCCTGACGAGGATCAGATCGCCGTGGTGACATTCGGTGCGCCGGCATCACGCTCCTGTTCTGCGCTTGCCGCGGCCGATGAAGGGGAGTGGAGATGTGCTTCGAAGCATGGTCACGCGATGATCCCCCGGGCCGCGCGCGAGGTGCCGCTGGCAGGCCGATTGGCCGCGCTTGGCGGCGACACTCCCTATGCGGTGTTTGAGGCCGCCGCCGCCCTGGCGGCGCGAGGGGTGACGGTCTACCCGTTCCATCTGGGCGATCTGAACCTTCCCACTCCGCCGCCGATCGTTGAGGCCGCGCATCGCGCCATGCGCGAAGGCAAAACGGGGTATGCGCCCGCGGCGGGGATCATGCTGCTGCGCGAGGCGGTGACCGACGAAGCCGCGCGGCTGCACGGTGTTCCGTATTCCCCCGAGAACGTGGTCGTGCAATCCGGCGGCAGCCAGGTTATCCTGAAGTTCGTCCAGGCGGTGACGAGCCCCGCGGACGAGATCCTGTACCCCACCCCGGGCTTTCCAATCTACGAACTCGCCATCGAGCTCTTCGGTGGCGTCGCACGGCCGTATCGGATCGTCGAGTCGGGCGAGCGCTTCGCGATCGACCTGGATCATCTGCGCGCGCAGATCTCGCCCAACACGCGCGCGCTGATCCTCAACAACTGCCACAATCCCACGGCCGCCGAATGCACTCGCAGTGAGGTCGAATGGCTGGCGGAGCTTGTGAGCAGGCACGACCTCCTGGTGCTGGCCGACGACGCGTATGCCGAGATTCGCTACACCGGCCAGACCCACTTTCTCCAGAGCGTGCCGGGCATGGCCGCGCGCACCGTGACCCTCTACACGTTCTCGAAGAAGTACGCGATGACCGGGTGGCGCCTTGGGGCGGCGGTCGGTCCGCCGGCACTCATGGACGTGTTCACGACCCTGAGCGCGGCCGAGTCCGGAACCGCCAACTTCACGCAGTGGGCAGGCCTCGAAGCACTGCGCGGGGACCAGAGCGGCGCGGTTGCTCTGCTCGCCACATTGAAAGAGCGCCGCGCCGCGACGCTGGAGGCACTGGCCGGCATGGACGGCGTCCGGGCCCATGTCCCAGAGTCCACGATCTACGTGTATCCTGAGGTGGCCGGCGCACTCCGCCGTCTCGGCCTGCGTGATGTGCGTGAGTTCGCCGCCGCAGCACTGCGCGAGACGGGCGTCTCGTTCTGCACCCGCAGGCATTTTGGCCGGTTACTGCCGGCCGAGGACGATTCGTACATCCGCCTGGCCTACTCGGGCATCGACACCGCCGGGATCCGTGAAGGGCTGGGACGGCTCAGGGCGTGGATCCAGGCCGGCTGAGCACAGAATTCACGTCGCAGGCGACTCCGCGAGGGCCACGGTGCGACCGGTCGCATGCGAGTGTGCCACCGCGATGGCCACGGCAAGGACCTCACGCGCGTCGGTGCCGGAGGGTGATGCGGGCCCGGTGCCGTCTATCGCGTCCAGAAAGGCCTCGATCTCCTCATTAAAGCGCCGGTCCGCTCCGGCGGCCTCATGCCGCGAGCCGTCTCGCGTGACCAGATCGAGGCTTTCTCCCGTGTGAATACGGATCATTCCTTCGGTGCCGTGGATCTCGGTTTCCCACCGGTGAGGAGCCTCGACCGCGTGGTAGTGACTTGAGAGCACGGCACGCGCACCGCCGTCGAACGTCAGGGCTACGGTGTACGACGAATCTACATCGCGACCGGGGAGCAGCGCCGCGGTCGAGCCGTAGACCGATGACACATCGCGGCCCAGCAGCCAGCGGGCGCGATCAATCCGATGCACACCCGAGTAGAGCAGCAGGCCGCCGCCGGCTGCGGCGTCTTGCACCCACCCCGGCCAGCCGGCCAGCCCGCCGCCGCTGCTTCGATCCGTGACGAATCGGGGCTCGCCGATGTCCCCCGAGGCGATCATCTCGACCGCCCGCCGGGATTCCGGCCGGAAGCGGTGGACGAAGCCGACCATGAGGCTGATGCCGGCGCTCCGCGCCGCGACGATGACGCGATCGGTATCGCCCAGCGTGAGCGCCATCGGTTTTTCCGCCAGCACGTGGACGCCGGCGCGTGCGGCGGTCACGGCGGCGTCGGCCAGCAACGCGTGGGGAAGGCAGATGCTCACCGCGTCGACGCCTGCAAGCCCCTCACGGTAATCGGGGAGATACCGCGCCGAGCACCTCGCCGCCAGCGCCTCTCCGCGCGGGGCATCCGTATCGGCGATCCATATCAAGGTGGCGCGCCGGTTCTCGAGCACGGCCGGGGCGTGCAGGATACCGGCCTTTCCTGCGCCGACGATGCCATACCGCACGGACATGAGAGTGACTCCTCCTCCAGGACACGTTCGGCGCGCGGACGCCTTTCCCCGCGTGATGCACCTCGGGTTTTCCGGCAGGGGCGTACGCGCGGTGATGCGAAACCACGCCCAATGCCCCCAACCCCCAAAAACGTTGACCTGCTGGTGCGCGGCGGCTGCGTCCTCACGATGGACGACGAGGACCGCGTCTACCGGCCGGGGGCGGTAGCCATCCAGGGGGATCGCATCGCCGCGGTCGGCGAGGCCGCCGAGATCACCGCGCGATACCGCGCCGGCGATGTCATCGACCGTCCCAATCACGCGGTGCTTCCAGGGCTCATCGATGCGTACTCGCACGCGGGCCACGGGATGATCAAAGGCGTTCACCACCCGCATCTCGGCTGGCCCACGAACCAGATCTACTTTCACGCCACCACGCCGGACTGGTGGGAGGCCGAGGCGCGGCTCAGCGCGCTGGAGCGTGTCCGTTTTGGAACGACGACCGGGCTGACGGTGCTGGGAGCCACACCGGCCCGCGCCGACGACGCCGTGTACGCCGACGCGCACCTGCGCGGTGTGCTCCGCGTGGGCATCCGCGAGATGCTCTCGATCGGTCCTCCCGATCCGTTCATCGAGCATCTCCCCCGACCCTGGACCGCCACCGACTGGCGCGACGGCCGCGGGGTCGCCAGGCCCTTTACGCACGAGCAGTGTATGGATGTGAGCGCCGATGTGGTGCGGCGATGGCATCGCACGCACAATGACCGCATCCGCGTGTGCGTGCACCCGCCCTACCTGCTTGGGCGCTTTGCGCAGCATCCGAAATTTCCGCACACCTATCGCCTCGAAGACACCAGGGCGATGGTGCGCAGCGCCGAGGACATGCGGGCGTTTGCCGACCGCTGGAAGGTGATGATTCACACCCACGCCTTTCGCGGATCGCTCGCCTGGGGCGCACAGACACTCGGCGCCGCACTCGATGACATCCTGAAGCCCGACGTGCTGCTGGCGCATGCCAACGGCCTCAGTCCTGACGAGGTCGCGCTGGCGGCACGGTGCGGGTGCGCGGTGGTGTGGGTGCCGACCACGCACGAGAATATCCTCTATGGGGTCTGCCCCGTGATCGACCTGCTGGCCGCGGGCGTGCGCGTGGCCATAGCCACCGATGGCAGCGCACCGTATATGAGCCTGGATCTATGGAAGGAGCTTCCGCGGGCAATGATGCTGCAGCGGATGGACAAAAAGGACCCTGCCGCTCTGCCGGTGGGAACGGCGCTCCGCATGGTGACGGCCGACGCCGCGCGGGCGATAGGGTGGGGGGCGGAGATCGGCTCGCTGGAGCCCGGAAAGAAGGCCGACATCATTACCGTCGACCTGGAGCAGCCGCATCTTGTGCCACGGACGCACATTCCGCAGTTGCTGGGATACTATGCGCAGGGCGCCGACGTGGCGAACGTCATCGTCGACGGCAGGATCCTCATGCGCGATCGCCGTGTGCTCACGATCGATTCCGCTGGGGTGCTCGAATGGGCGCAGGCCGAAGCCGACGGCGCCTTCGCCCGCGTCGATATCAGCGAGTATCTGGTGACCCCCCGAGAATTCTGGCGCGCACCCGTAATGCCCGGGCGCTCGCGTTGCCATCTTTGATGTCGTCCCGGCGCGGCTCGCCCTCCAGAGGGCAGAGCGGAACGCCGCATAGAATACTCTCCGTAGGGGTATCGGTTTGGGAACCTACATCGCCCGGCGAGTGCTGAGCAGCATCCCGGTGTTGTTTCTGGTCGTGACCGGGGTGTTCTTTGCCTTTCAGTTGATCCCCAGCGATCCCGCGCGCGCATATCTGGGCCCGGAGGCCACGCCCGACACCGTCGAGGCGTTGCGGCGCGAGCTCGGCCTGGACAAGCCCGTGATCGTGCAGTACTTCAACTATCTCAGGCGCCTGGCCCGGGGCGATCTGGGGAAGTCGATCTCGACGCGGCGGCAGGTGGTCAAGGAGCTCGGATCGCCCTTCATCAACACGATCAAACTGTCAATCGCCAGCATCTTCCTGGCAACGGCCGTGGGTGTGCTCCTGGGAACCGTCGCCGCGGTCCGGCAGGGCACGTTCTGGGATCACCTGGCCAGCGTCGTCGCCCTGCTGGGGATCTCGATCCCGGTGTTCTGGCTCGGCCTCTTGATGATGTACTTCTTCAGCGTGCAACTGCACGTGCTACCCAGCGCGGGCGACTACACCTGGAAGCATTACTTTATGCCGACGGTCGCGCTGGCCGTCTTCTCTCTGGCGTTCATCGCCAGGATGACCCGATCGTCCCTTCTCGAGGTGATCCGCCAGGACTACGTGCGCACCGCCAGGGCCAAAGGATTGCCTGAGTGGATGGTCGTGACATACCACGCGCTCCGCAATGCGCTCCTGCCGGTGGTGATCGTGGTGGGGCTTCGATTCGGATACATGCTGGGGGGCGCGGTCGTCACAGAGCAGGTCTTTGCCTGGCCGGGGCTCGGCCGGTTGCTGGTCGGCGCCGTGGGACAGCGGGACATCGCCCTCGTGCAGGGGATCCTGCTGGTGTTTGCCGCGTCGTTCGTGCTCGTCAACATGACCGTGGACCTCCTGTATGGCTTCCTCGACCCGCAGATCAGATACCACTAGGCGCGCGGTCCCGGCACCGGTGATCCGCGTCAGGACGCCGAACACCCTGCAGGTTTTCATGCGGCTGCACCGCCTGGCGGCCCTTGGCGCGCTACTCGTCATGCTCTTCGTGCTCACCGGCCTGCTGGCACCGGTGCTGGCGCCGTATGATCCCAGCCTGATCAATGTGACGAAGACGCTGCAACCCCCCAATCGCACGCACCTGCTCGGGACCGACAATCAGGGCCGCGACCTGCTGAGCCGCGTCATCTTCGGCGCGCGCATGTCGCTGCTCGTCTCGGTGACCAGCGTGGGGTTCGGGGCTTTGGTAGGGATTCTCCTTGGGACGATTGCGGGCTATTACCGCCGGCTCGATGGGCCGATCATGCGCCTCAACGAGGTACTGCTGGCCTTCCCCGGCATCGTCGTCGCTCTGACGATCGTCTCGATCCTCGGGCGCGGTCTCGAGAACGTGATCGTGGCCATTGCCATCGTCCAGGTGCCGCAGTACGTTCGCCTGGCTCACGGGCTGACGCTCTCGGTCAAAGAGCGCGTCTTCGTCGAAGCGGCCGTGGCCGTTGGCGCCACAGACCGCGCGATCCTGTCGCGGCATATCCTCCCGAACCTGCTCGCCCCGCTCATTGTGCAGACCAGCCTGCTGATCCCGGGCGCCATCTTGACCGCCGCAACGCTCTCGTTCCTCGGACTCGGCGTGCAGCCCCCGACCCCCGAATGGGGCGCGATGCTCCAGAACAGCCTCCAGTGGTCGCGTCTCGCGCCGCACGTGATGGTCATTCCCGGCTTTGCGCTGATGCTCGTGGTGTTCGGCTTCAACGTGCTGGGGGATGGGCTGCGTGACGCCCTCGACCCACGGCTGCGGCGCATGAGTGGCGCAGGGGCCTCGGGGTCGGGAGTATAGGCTTCTCGTGGCCGCGCAGATCTCTCGTCTGAGAGTGCGCTTCAACGACGTCCGGCCGCAGAACGCGCGCCTCCGGGCCGAGATCGGTGCGGCGATTCAGGCGGTCATCGAAGACGGCCGCTTCGAGCTCGGCAAGGAGGTCGACGAGTTCGAGCAGGCATTCGCGGCCTATGTCGGCGTCCGCCATGCCGTCGGCGTCCACTCCGGCACAGCGGCGCTGCACCTGGCGCTCCGCGCGCTTGGCGTGGGGCCGGGCGACGAGGTCATCACCGTCGCCAACTCAGATCCCTCCACGGTTGCGGCGATCCGGTTTGCGGGCGCGCGACCCGTGCTGGTGGATCTCGAGCCTCATTCCTTTAATATGGACCCCACGGCGCTGACGGCGGCGATGACGCCGCGCACACGCGCGGTGCTGCCGGTCCACATGTACGGCCGGCCAGCCGAAATGACGCCAATTCTTGAGATTGCTCGCCGCCACGGCCTGCTCGTGATCGAGGACGCAGCGCTCGCCGCCGGCGCGATCTACCGCGATCGCAAGGCCGGCGCGTGGGGCGACGCGGCGTGCTTCTCGTTTGCGCCCGGAAAAGTGCTGGGCGCCTTCGGGTGGGGCGGCATGATCACGACCGCGGACGCCGAGACCGCAAGACGCATCAAGATGCTCCGCGCTTACGGCGAGACCCGGAGGTGTATCCTCCACCGTCGGCCGGATTTCGGTTCGCGACGCTGCATCCCGAGGTCCAGGGCTGGAATGTTCGCCTGGACACGCTGCAGGCGGCGGTGCTGCTGGTGAAGCTACCGCATCTGGAATCGATGATTGAAGAGCGGCAGGCCATTGCCGCCCGGTATCGGGTAGGGCTGCGGGGAACGCCGATCATCGTGACGGATGATCCGCCCTACCTGCGCAACGCGTATCGGAGCTTCGTGATCCGCGTGAGCAATCGCGACGCCGTACGCCGGTCCCTGTACGAAGCGGGCATCCCGACCGGCACGCACTACATCCCGCCCACGCACCTGCAGCCTGCGTTTCAAGACCTGGGGTATCCCAAGGGCTCGCTGCCCGAGACCGAACGGGCGGCCGAGGAGCTACTCACGCTGCCCATCTATCCCGGGATGCCGGCAGACGACGTGGACCTCGTGATTGAGCATTTGAGCCGAAGAGTTTCCACAAGCCTGTAGCTCACGACACCTCCCGTACACCCGCGCATGCGAAGCGGCCCGGTCCCTCGCGGGAGCCGAGCCGCAGCGTCGTCGTGCGACTTCTGTTCGTCTATCTGGACATCCAGGCGTATTTCACCGGCCACATGTTGTAGGCGGGGTCTAGATACACACCCTGCACGTTCTGCTTCATCGCCGCCTGCATCTGAATGTCGAAGAGCAGGATGCCCGGGGCGTCGCGAACGACCTGCTTGATGATCTGCGAATAGTAGATTGAGTTGCGGCCAGACAGGTTGCGCGCCCGCAGCGAGTCCTCGATCAGGCGCTCGACCTGGGGGTTGGAGTAGTGGGAGTAGTTGAAGCCGTTCGGCGGGAAGTCGACGTTCCGATAGAAGCCCAGCATGATGTACTCGGCGTCGCCGGTGAAGGTGTTGTTGCCGAGGTTCAGCATGTCGTACTCGACCTGCACGCCGCCGGGCGCGTTCAACCGGGCGAGCAGGGTGGCGCTGTCGGCCACGACCAGGTTGATGTCGAACCCGACCGCGCGCAGCATACCCTGCACCTGCTCCGCGATCTCGAAATCACCCGGCGACCCGCCTTTACGCGTCACATAGACGAGGCGCAGCGGCTGGCCGTCGCGTTGCCGGATGCCGCCCGGCCCGGCGCGCCACCCGGCCTCCTCCAGCAAGGCCTTCGCCTTGTCCGGATTGTACGGGTACCCCTCGGTTGGCGTGTAGCCCGCCACGTTGGGACCGAACAGCCAGACGTTCGCGGGCTTGCCGTTGCCGAGGAGGACCGTCCGGATCATGGCCTCCTTGTCGATCGCGTAGTTCAGCGCCTGGCGCACGCGGACGTCGCTGACCAGCGGCCGGCGCGTGTTGGTGTAGATGCAGTACTGCCTCGAGCCGACCCGCTCGAGCACCTTGAAGCCGGGTGTGGTCTTGAAGCGCTGGTTGTCCGGGAACGAGATCTCGCGCGCGATGTCCACGTCGCCGGCGGCGAGCATTGTGCCTCTAGTGTTGATGTCGTCCGCCACGCGATAGACGATCTCGTCCAAATACGGCAGGCCTCTCTGCCAGTAGTTCGGGTTGCGCTTGACCCTCAAAATTTGCTGCGGGCGGAACTCCTCGAGGGTATAGGGGCCGGTGCCCGACGCCCGGAGCTTGATGCCGTCCTCGCCGACCTGCTGGGTGAACGTCGGGCTGTACATGGCCATGTTGCCCATGGTC
>JBOGSE010000535.1:0-2082 GCA_050694895.1 bacterium
CCCCGGAACTGGGCGCGCGTGTCGTCCACGACGCCCGACTCATCTGCGAGACATTGGGCTTCGATATGAACACGGTCGAGTTTGCGATCCGGGACAACGTGCCGTACGCGATTGACTTCCTCAATCCCGCGCCGGACTTCGAGCGCGTCCGCATCCGCGATATCTACTTCGGCTGGGTCGTCGAGAAGATGGCCGATCTGGCGATCGACTACGCGCTGGGCGCCGAGCGGCCACCTGGGCGCCTGCGGTGGGACCGCTTCCTGCGCGACGTGGGCGTCGAAGCGTAGCGGCCCGGCGATCCCGCCCGTCAGTTTCGGCCAGCGCTAGCGCGTCGCGTATTCGAGCGCGGCTTGCCTCAGTTCGCGCGTCATGCGTCCGAACGCGACCGGATCCGGCTTGTCGAAGACAATCCAGACGTGCATCATCTCGAACCGTCCCAGCTCGTTGTGTGTGTGCCACTCTGTGAGCGGCCCACCCGGTCGCGGCCCCTGCCCGCGGGGCGCGATGAAGAACGCGCCAAGCAGCACCGTCCGGCCTTCCGGCGTATGCATGTACACCAGCCCTTCGGGCCGCGCGGCATCGAGGATCCGATCATCCATCGCGAACGCCTTGTTCCTGAAGTGGGCGGTGCGCGCCTCGGGTCCAAACGATTTCTTGGATACGTATCCGTCGGCAACCGCCGCCTGCAGGCTCGCGTACTTTGCGATCCCGGCCTTGACGTCAGCGAGAAGCCTGGCGGCGTTGGCCTGCTCCTCGGGCGTCGCCTGCACGGCGTTCGACGTGCCGTGACCGTGTCCCGGCTGCGCCGGCGCGGCCGTTGCCGGCCCGGGCGTTGAGAAGGGAAGCAGTAGAAGCACACCGAGCGTCACGGTGAGCCAGACCATGCGGGATCCGTACATCATGCGAGAGACCTCCTGATTCCTACCGGCGGTGTGTCGCATACTGCATCGCTGCGCGTATTGCCGCCGGGGTCAATTCGTGCGCGAAGGCGCCTTCCGGATGATCAAACATCCAGACGTGCATCATCTCGACGGCCTCGCCGAGGAAGAACGATCCGGCTGGACATCGGCCGGGGGCTGTGGCCAGCGCCACGGCGCCGGTCGCGGTCAGGCACAGGTTATCGTGGACGTGCCACTCCGTGATCGCTCCGCCCGGGCGCGGGCCCTGGCCCTTGTGCGCAAGAAACATCGCGCCCAGCAGGACCACATAGCCATCCGGCAACTTGAGGTAGACCAGGGCCTCGGGACGCGCGGGATCGAGCAGCCGGCCGTCGCGCTGGAAGCCCTCGTTGTTGAAATGCGCCGGCCCCCAGTGACCGAAACGATAGGGAGTGGTCTGCCGGTAGCCTTCCGCCTGCGCGGTCCCCATGTCTGAGAACCGCGCGATGCCGGCCCTGACGTCTTGGAGGAGCCGGTCGGCGACGGCCCTGGACTCTGGTGTCGTCTGGCCGGACCCCCCCGACCCTGTTCCGCTCTGGGCCAACACGCGCCCAGCAAATGCCACCGCAACTAAGAACGCCAGCGCCAATGCCGCACCCGGCCCCCGAAGATGGCTAAAGCTCTGGCTCATGATCGTCCACACGCCCCTTCTTCAAGAGTGACGGGCTGACGCGGCCGCGGGTTTAGCCGTGGCTTTTGGAGGCTTAGAGGCGCAAGTACTCGAGCCGCTCGAAGAAGTCGGGAAACGTCTTGGTCACGCACGCGGGATCGTCAATGACGATGCCGGGGACTCTCAGGCCGACGAGCGAAAACGCCATCGCGATGCGGTGATCCCCGTAGGTCTGAACAACCGCGGGGCGCACCGGCCGCGGAGAGATAACCAGGCCGTCGGGCTGTTCCTCAACGTCTTGCCCCAGGCGCCGCAGTTCCGCGGCCGTGGCGGCAAGCCTGTCGGACTCCTGGTGCCGGATATGTGCTACGCCCGAAATCCGCGTCGCGCCGCTGGCAAACGGAGCGACCGCGGCCAGGGTCATCGTCTGATCGCTCATCCCGCTCAGGTCAACATCGGCCGGCCGCAGGGTCTTGCTCCCCCGCACGCTCAAGCGGTCGTCGCCCCGCTCGATCCGGCAGCCCATGCCCTCCA
>JBOGSE010000536.1:0-3748 GCA_050694895.1 bacterium
CAGTTCGGCTACGGCCGCGGCGGCCGGATGCAGATCGAGCAGGACCGCGCAGAGATCGTCTCGGGGGTGATCCGCGATGAGACGATCGGCGCGCCGGTGGCGCTGTGGATCGGCAACCGCGACTGGCGCAGAGACGAGCCCGATATCACTCGGCCGCGGCCCGGGCACACCGATCTGGTCGGCGCGCTCAAGTACGGTTTCGATGACGTGCGCCGCGTGCTGGAGCGCTCGAGCGCGCGCGAGACCGCGGCACGGGTCGCCGTTGGCGCGATCTGCCGCCGGTTGCTCGAAGAGTTCGGCGTCCGGCTGTTCAGCCACGTGACGGAGATCGGTGGCGAGGCGATCCGCACGCGGCCTGAGCGTTGGGAGGATATTCCGGCGCTGGCCGAGGCATCCGCGGTCCGCTGCGTCGACCCCGAGGCCGAGACACGTATGAAGGCCGCCATCGATGCCGCGGGCGCGCGGGGGGATACGTTGGGCGGGGTGTTCGAAGTCGTCGCGACGGGTCTGCCGCCCGGGCTGGGCTCATACGTGCATTGGGACCGCAAGATCGACGGGCGCATCGCCGCCGCGCTCATCTCGATCAACGCGGTGAAGGGCGTCGAGTTCGGATTGGGATTCGAGGTCGCGCGCACGCCGGGCAGCCGGGCCCACGACGAGATTCTCTACGACCCGGCGCGCGGTTTCTATCGTGAGACGAACCGCTCGGGAGGGATCGAAGGCGGGACGACCAGCGGCGATCCCCTCGTGACGCGCGCCGCCATGAAGCCGCTCTCCACGCTGCGGACACCCCTGCGCTCGGTGGATCTGCGCACGAAGGAGATCGTGGAGGCCGTGGTGGTGCGCAGCGACGTGTGCGCGGTGCCGGCGGCGGGCGTCATCGGCGAAGCCATGGTCGCGTTTGTGCTGGCGGATGCGTTCGTGGAGAAGTTTGGCGGTGATGCCGTGGCCCACATGCGGCGCGCCTACGACCAGTTCGTCGTAGAGGCGCGGCGCACGCAGGCGTCGGGTTAGCCGCACACGGTGTTGACGATCGTCGGGCGTCGCGTGCAGCTGCGCGAGTTCCGCGCGGCCGATGCCCGCTGGCTGGCGCGGGCCATGCGCCGGGGCACGTGGTGGCGCTGGGACGCCCCATGGGAAGGGCCCCCGTCGCCATCAGAACTCCGGCGCCTGCCGGTGAGGCTTGGGCTCATCGCGCGCGAGCGAGTGCAACCGCCTCGCCGGATGGTCATCGAGACGCGCGCGGCGTCGCCAATCGGCTCCGTGTCTCGATACTGGGTCGATGAGCGCACCCAGTGGCTTGAAGTCGGCATTGCCCTCTACGAGTCGCGGCACTGGAACAAGGGCTATGGATCCGAAGCGCTTGCATTGTGGGTCGACCATCTCTTCGATGGCCTTGCACTGCGCCGGCTCGGACTGCGAACGTGGGGAGGGAACCGGCGGATGATCCGGGTTGCCCGCGGGCTGGGGTTCCGGCAGGAAGCGATCTTCCGCGATGCCGCGGTGGTGGGAACGCGTGCCCACGACCGTTTAGCCTTCGGTCTCTTGCGGGCCGAGTGGCAGCGCGCCCGCCGGCGGTGGCCGGCAGCCTTTGGGTGAGGTGAGCGCACTGCGCGCCGTGGTGCTGACCGGCCTCATGGGCTCGGGGAAGAGCGAGGTGGGCGCCGCCCTGGCGCGCCGGCTGGGATGGCGGGTGGTCGACACCGACGCGGAGATCGTGGCGCGAGAAGGTCGGTCGATCGCTGCGCTCTTCCGCGAAGGCGGGGAGGCCCACTTCCGCGCGATCGAAGAGGACGTGCTGCGGGACGTCACGCGGCGCACCGAGACCGTCATCGCGACCGGCGGGGGCGCCATCCTCTCGTCTGCAAACCGCCGCCGGATGAAGCGCGCCGGCCCGATCATCTACCTGAAGGCGCCCGTTGACGTGCTGCTCGCGCGCCTCGGCGGCGATCCGGGACGGCCGCTGCTCGGCGATGACCCTCGCGCCGCGCTCGAGCGGCTCCAGGGTGAGCGCGCGGCGCTGTACGAGGACGGCAGCATTGTCGTGGACGCCGCGCAACAGGTGGATGCCGTCGCCGACGCCGTCATGGCGCGTCTGGCCGGGCTGCGGCGAACCGTGCGCGTCGACCTGGGGCCCCGCGCCCATGATGTGGTGATCGGCGCGGGGGCGCTGGCACTGATCGGTTACGATCTCGCGCACCTCGGGGCAAAAGGTCGAGTGGCGATCATCACCCATCGCCCCCTGGAGCGGCGGTTTGGTGCTCGGGCGGACGGCGCGCTCGTAGGCTCTGGGTTCGAGACCACAACGGTCACCGTGCCGGTGGGTGAGCGGGCGAAGAGTCTGCGGGCGGCCGCCGCGCTCATCGACGCGGTGGCCGCGTGGGGACTCGACCGGGCCGGCACGATCCTCGCGCTCGGCGGAGGCGTGATCGGCGACGTTGCCGGGTTCGTCGCCGGAACCTACATGCGCGGCGTGCGCCTCGTGCATGTGCCGACGACGCTGCTGGCGCAGATCGACAGCAGTATCGGCGGAAAGGCCGCTGTGAATCACCCCCGCGCCAAGAATCTCATCGGGGTCTTCCATCAGCCGGCGCTGGTGGTGGCCGACGTCGAGGTTCTGAGGTCGCTCCCGACGCGCGAGCTGCGAGCCGGTCTGGCCGAAGCCGTGAAGTACGCTGTGATCTGCGACCGTGACCTGTTCGACCTGCTCGAGCGCCGGCGCGCGGCGACGGTCCGGTGGACACCCGACGATCTCGTGGAAGTCGTCTCCCGGTGCGCCGCACTCAAAGCCCGCGTCGTGGAGCAGGACGAGTTCGAATCCGGTCCGCGTGAGGTTCTCAACTATGGACACACGGTCGGGCACGCGGTGGAGGCGGCCGTCCCCGGCCGTCATGTCCACGGCGAGGCGATCGCGGTGGGCATGCGCGTCGAGGGCCAGATCGCGCGCCGGTTGGGTCTCCTCTCAGAAGACGAAGCCGGCCGTCAGGATGCGCTGCTCGCGGGCCTGGGCCTGCCGGTCGTCGTGCCACCCGGATCGATCGATACGCTGATGGATGCGATGCGCCTGGACAAGAAGCGCCGCGACGGCAGGATTCGCTGTACCCTCCCCGAAGGCATCGGCCGGGCGCGACTGGGTGTTGAGATTCCGGAGTCACTGATGCGGGAGGTCCTGCGCGCGTGTCAAGGATCCTCGTGATATACGGTCCAAATCTCAACCTGCTGGGGACCCGCGAGCCGCAGCATTACGGCACTATGACGCTGGAGGCGCTGAACGCCCGGATTGGCGAGCTTGCGCGTGCGGCGGGCATCGAGGTCGAGTTCTTTCAATCAAATCATGAGGGCGCGCTCATCGACCGCCTGCACCAGGCCCGGACGTCCGCTCAGGCCGTCGTCCTCAACCCCGGTGGGTTGGGTCACACGAGCCTCGCGCTGCGCGATGCCATCGCCGCGATCGGCATTCCCGTGGTCGAGTGCCATCTGTCGAACACGGCGGCGCGGGAGTCCTTCCGCGCGCGCTCGCTGCTCACCGCGGTCTGCGCCGGCGCGATCAGTGGCTTTGGGCCCGAAAGCATGCTGCTGGGGTTTCGCGCGGCGCAGGCCCTGGTGGGTGAGCGGTCGGGCCGCCCCGCGGCCCCCGCGTAGGCGCCGATGCATGTTCGGGGCATCCGCGGTGCGGTCGCCGCTGAAGCCAACACCGAGCGGGCGATCATCGATGCGACGCGCGGACTGCTCACAGAGATGGTCCGCG
>JBOGSE010000537.1:0-1695 GCA_050694895.1 bacterium
CGTACCACCGGCCGACGCTAGGCACGCTATGTGGTGGGTCTTGCCCGCAGGGCTTGGGGAGAATCCAGGGAAAGGGCTGGCTGCAAAATTGGACTCACACTGTCGATCGCTTTCGAACCGACGGGAGGGACTCCTGGCGGCGTTTCTCTCGATGAGCTACCGAAAGGACGGGTGGCCTGCTCTTGGCATTTCGACTGATAGGCAGAAGACTGATCCGTGGAAGAGCATTCTGGGAGGGAAGGACTCGTCAGTCAGTTGCTCGGCCTATACTGCGAGCCGGGAGGAAACAAGGCAGGCAATCATCTATGGCTACTATCTCGCCACCGAGGCGTTGAAGGTCCGTCTCAAGAGCTCCGTGGATGTTGGAATAGTGTGGCCGTCAAAGATGAGTGCTCAGGCTGTGCGAGTAGAAGTCGATCAACGATGCGCATTTCGGTGATGCTGAACACCCAAATCGCTTGATCGTGAACGCCCAGATCGGAGCATCATGATCGTGAGCGGAGCGACGCTGGGCGATCGATTAGCTGTCGAGCTTATCCTCCTTCCGTCGTGAGGGTCCTTGTAGCACAATCCGGTGGGCGTTGTGCAGGAGCCGATCACAGATGGCGTCGGCAAGGGTGGGTTCGCCGATGTAGTCGTGCCACTGGGCGGGTGGCAGCTGGCTGGTGATGATGGTCGACCGTGTGGCGTAGCGATCCTCGAGGATCTCCAGGACGTCGCGACGCTCCTGGTCCTGGAGCGGGGCCAGGGCCCAGTCGTCGATGAGCAACACGTCCATGCGCGCGAGCTTGCCGAGGAGGCGGATGTAGGTGCCATCGGCGCGGGCCAGGGTGAGCTCGTGGAAGAGGCGCGACGCCCGGCGATAGAGGGCGCGGTAGCCCTTGCGGCAGGCTTGGTGCGCGAGGGCGCAGGCGAGGAAGCTCTTCCCCGTCCCGGTCATCCCGCTGATGAGGACCCCTTGGTGTTCCTCGACCCAGCGGCAGGTGGCGAGCTGGCGGATGACGGCTTTATCGAGCTCGCGCCGTGCGGGATAGTCGATCGCCTCGAGGCACGCGTGCGAGAGCTTGAGCTTGGCCTCGTGGAGGGCGCGGGCCAGGCGCTTGTTTTCCCGGGCGCGCCACTCGGCCTCGACGAGGAGGGCGAAGCGCTCGTCGAAGGCGAGGGCCGTCATGTCGGCCTGCTGCTGTTGCTCGGTCCACGCCGTCGCCATGGCGGCGAGCTTGAGGGCGTGGAGTTGTTCGATCGTGGGGGCGTTGAGCATTGTCTCCTCCTGAGTGAAGAGGTTTTCGGTCTCGGAGTTCGGCGGGCGAGGGCTTGGGCGCCTCCAGGATCGCGTTTGTCGAGGGAGGCCATACCTTCCTATCCCCCTGGCTGAGCATGTTCGGTCGCGGCGGCCGGCGCCGGCGCCGCCGGAGCGTCCGCGTCTTGGTAGTACTGCCGCCCGCGGAGGTGCTCGTGGGCGGGGAGCAGAGGGAGTGGCGGCGGGGCCTCCGGCACCGTGAGCCGATCGAGTCCGTGCTTGAGGATCGAGTCGACGTGGCGGTAGGAACGGGCGTCGACGCTGCCGGCGCGGGCACACGCGGCCTCGAGCCGGGCCGGGCCGTAGCGCTTGGCGAGCCGCAGGATCCCGAGACAGGAGCGGTAGCCCTGCTCGGGGTGCGGCCGATCGGCGAGAATGGCCTCGACGAGCGCGGT
>JBOGSE010000538.1:0-4960 GCA_050694895.1 bacterium
GCGTAGCGCAGCTTGGTAGCGCGTCTGGTTTGGGACCAGAAGGTCGGCGGTTCGAGTCCGCCCGCCCCGACCATCTTCATGTTCTCCGCTTGTGGTCAGCGAGGCGAGCCCCGCGGGGCGTCACCAGTAGAAAGACTTTCCGACTTAGGAGGAGCGTGCATGTCCGCGGCGCAGGCCCACCGATACATCGACGACCATCGTGATGAGGCCCTCCAGACGCTCAAGACCCTTATCCGCCAGCCGAGCATCAGCGCACAGGACAAAGGCGTGAAAGAGTGCTCGCGGCTGCTGGCCGACATCATGCGCGGCTCTGGGATTCGCTCCGAGATCATCGAGACACCCACACAGCCCGTGGTCTACGGCGAGATCCAGAAAGACCCAAACGCCTTTACGCTAGTGTGCTACGGCCATTACGATGTGCAGCCGCCGGAGCCCCTCGAGCTGTGGACCAGCCCGCCGTTCGAGCCCACGATTCGAGACGGCCGGCTCTACGGACGGGGCACGGGCGACAACAAAGGGCAACTGATCGCGCACGTGCTCGCGACAAAGGCGTGGTTGGGGGCCGGCGGCGGCCCGCCGATCAACCTCAAGTTCGTCTTCGAAGGCGAGGAGGAATCCGGGTCGCGCAATCTCGGTAACTTTGTACGTGATCACCGGGCGAAACTGGCCGCCGATCTCGTCTACATCTCTGACGGCGGACTGCATCCTTCGGGCGCGCCCGTGATCTCGCTGGGCAACCGGGGGATCCTGGGCATCACGCTGGTCGCGCAGGGAGCCGACCGCGACAACCACTCGGGGAACAAAGGCGGGGTCGCGCCGAATCCCGTCTGGATGCTGATTCACCTGCTCTCGACGATGGTCGACCCCTCCGGCCGCGTGCTCATCGATGGCTTCTACGATCGTGTGCGTCCCATCGGCGCCGTGGAAGAGCGGCTCCTGGCAAAGATGGATTTCGAGCCGAGAGCGTTCGCCGCCACGATGGGCATGGACACCATCGCGATGGATGGCGCGGCCTACTGGAAACGCATCATGCTGGAGCCCTATGTCAACATCAACGGCTTTATCAGCGGTTATGTGGGACCGGGATCCAAGACGATCATTCCGTCAAAGGCCGAGTGCCGTATGGACTTCCGCCTGGTGGTCGATCAGAAGACAGAGGAGATCTTCGAGAAGGTGAAGGCGCACGTGGCGAAGGTCGATCCGCGCGTGCAGGTGCTGTCCAGGGGCTTCGGTTCAATGGAGGCCAGCCGCACGCGGCCCGACCATCCCGCGGTGGCCGTGGTGGGGCAGGCCATCCGGGCGGTCCGGGGCATCGACCCGGTCGTGAATCTGAGCAGTGGCGGGAGCCTGCCCAACGCGGTCTGGCCGGACATCCTCGGCGTCGATCATCTCTGCGCGCCCTACGCCAACGCCGATGAGAACAACCACAGCCCCAATGAGAATCTCAGCCTCGAGCGCTTCTACGATGGCATCCACGTGAGCGCCGAGGTCTTTCAGGCCCTCGCCCATGCGGATGTCAGGGGCGACGTATCACTGCGGGCGCGTCAGAAGTAGGCCTCGTCGGTGCTGGCCCCGTCGTTGTAGACAATCGAGCGCGCGCTCTCTCCTCCGAACAGCACGAAGACAATCGAGCACGACGCCGATTCACCGGGCTTCACCGTGACCGTGGAGCGGCAGGCATCGGCCTGCCGGAAGGTCGATGGGTCGTACCGCAGCGCGCGGCCGCTACGATCGACGAGCACAAGAAAGTTCGGGTTGAGGATCTTCACCGTCCGCCCCGAGTTCTTGAGGCTGACGGTCACCACCGCGGTCCGCGTCGGCGCACCGGGCCGGGAATCGAGCGGTCTGCTGTACTTCGGCTGCCGCGCCGTCAGGAAGACGTCACGTGCGGGCCGCTCCTCGGCCAGCATCGCCCGCACGAGGTTCTTGGAGTCGAAGACCCCGATGCGGACGATCACGCCGCCGCCGGTGACGACCAGCAGGCCAATAGCGTCGAACCAGAGGACGCGCTCATCGCCGGCCGCAGCCGGCTGGCCGTATGCCGCGCTTGCGGCCGAGGCCGTCTGCCCCACCCCGACCCCCTTGTCGGTGCGGAACCGGTCGTTCGTGGTCAGCAGAATCACAACGACATCATCGCGCGTGCCGACGACGACGCGATACCGATCGTAGAACATGTAGATGATGGATCCGGCGGCGTGTGTGCGGTCGGGCTTCCCCCAGCCCGGGGTCTGAAACAGCGCCTGCGCGGGCAGCCCAAGCCGGAGGACCCCAAGGGACTGTCCCGGGACGATGAGCCAGGCGTCCGGACTGGCCACGCCCGCAGCGGGAAAGGCCAGGGTCAAGGCAAGACAGAACGCTACGGAACGCAACCGGCGGTGCATGAACTCCTCCCCTGTGGAGTGGTGCCCATTTTCCGGCGCGGTCAGGCCGCGGCTTCTCGATAGGGATCGTGGCAGGAGGATTCTCTGGCGGCTCGCCTTGACCCCTCTTGCGGACACTGGTAACGTGGAACCAGAATCAGACGTCGGGCGTTTTATCGCCAACGGGAGAGCGTCGTGAGCACAACGCTGGAGTCGTTTCACCAGGCTTCCGCCACCATGCGGAAGGTCCTCTACGAAATCAAGCGCGTGATCGTCGGCCAGGACATGATGCTCGAGCGCATCCTGGTTGCGCTGCTTGCCCGCGGCCACGTCCTCATCGAAGGCGTGCCGGGCCTGGCGAAGACGCTTGCCATCAAGACGACCGCCCACGCCATCGACTGCGAGTTCAAGCGCATTCAGTTCACCCCCGACCTGGTTCCCGCCGACCTCATCGGCACGCGGATCTACAACCAGCACACGGGCATCTTTGATACCGAAGTCGGCCCGATCTTCGCCAACTTCGTGCTCGCCGACGAGATCAACCGGGCCCCGGCGAAGGTCCAATCCGCGTTGCTGGAAGCGATGCAGGAGCGGCAGGTCACGATTGGCAAGCAGACATTTCGCCTTCCCGATCCGTTCCTGGTCATGGCCACCCAGAATCCCATTGAGAGCGAAGGCACCTACCCGCTGCCCGAGGCGCAGGTGGACCGGTTCATGTTCAAGGTCGTCATCGGGTACCCCAGTTATCACGAAGAAGTGACGGTTGTCGAGCGCATGAGCGGGGTGATGCCTGAGGCGACGACCGCGGTGACGGCGGACGAACTGCTTGGTCTCCAGGCTATCGCCGACGCGGTCTATGTCGATCCGAAGATTCGCGAGTACGCGGTGACGCTGACTGCTGCCACACGCAAGCCTGAAGAGTTCGGCCTCGAGGGCCTGCGGCGCTACATCTCGTATGGCGCGAGCCCGCGAGCATCGCTCAACATGATTCTGGGTGGGCGAGCGCTGGCGCTTCTGCGCGGCCGCGAGTTCGTGATGCCCGAGGATGTGCGCGACCTGGCACCGGAAGTGCTGCGCCATCGCATGGTGTTGTCGTACGAGGCCCTGGCCGACGATGTCAGTGCCGATACGATCGTCGAGCAGGCCATCGGCGCCGTGCAGGCACCGCGTGTGGCGCTTGGCGATCCCTATGAGAGTCAGCGCACCACACCGCTGGCAGGGGAGGCCACGGGGGCACAGTAGCGGGCATGCCGGAACTGTTACTTCAAGAGACGCCCGAGCAGCTGCTGCGGCGGTTGGAGTTTTCGGTCGTCCGACGCCTGGACGGATTTCTCTTCGGGGACTACCGCGGGCTGTTTTACGGTCCCAGCCTCGATCTGGCGGAAGTGCGCGAGTATCAGCCCGGGGATGAGGTCCGCCGGATCGATTGGAACGTCACCGCCCGCATGAACAGGCTCTTCGTTCGGCAGTACCGGGAAGAGCGTGAATTGACCGCGTGGCTGCTGGTCGACCTCTCTCCCTCGATGGCGTTTGGCACGCGCCGGCGGCTCAAGCGGGAGCTCGCGATCGAGTTCGCGGGTGTCGCATCGTACGTCATCACGCGTCATGGCGACAAAGTCGGGGCCATAGCGTTCCCGGAGACCGGTATACCGATCATTCCTCCACGCACCGGTCGCCGACATTCGCTGCGCGTCCTGCATCTGCTCGGGCGCGCCGAGCCCGGCGGGGAGGGCCCTACCGATCTCGCCGCGACGCTGCGGACCGCGGCCGGCCTGATGCCGCGCCGTCACCTGGTCTTCGTGATCTCCGATTTCATCGCGCCGGAAGGGTGGGAGGGGCCGCTTCGCGACCTCGGTCAGCGACACGATGTCATCGCGGTGTGGATCCGCGATCCGGCCGAGGAGGCCCTGCCGGATGTCGGCATGGTACCGGTGCGTGATCCTGAGACCGGCCAGCACTGCTGGATCGACACGTCCGATGCCAGGGTGCGCGGGGCCTTCACCGCGCTCGTCGCCGCGCGGCGCGCACGGGTGACGGAGGTGTTCCGGCGGGCGCGCATCGATCCGCTCGAACTTTCGACGGCCGAATCGATGGTTCAACCCTTAGTGCGGTTTGTCACACGTCGGCGGAGGCGACCATGGACTTCACCTGGCCGATGATGCTCTGGGCAGTCGCGTTGGTCCCCCTGCTGTGGGTGGGGCATCGGATTCTGCTTGGGCGTCAGCACCGCGCGGCTGAACGATTCGCGGAGAAGCGTCTCTTCGAACAGCTCATCGTCAGCCCCCCTGCGTGGCAGCGCACGCTACCCATCGCCTGCTACCTGGCCGGCATTCTGTTCCTGGCCGTGGGGCTCGCTCGGCCCGTGACGGCCATACCGCTGCCGGTCAACCGCGCCGCGGTCATCATTGCCATCGACACCAGCAAGAGTATGATCGCCACCGATGTGTCTCCGACGCGCCTGGAGGCGGCCCGGCGCGCGGCGCGCGAGTTCGTGGGTCTCGTTCCGCGATCGACCAAGATCGGCATCGTCGCGTTCAGCGAGTACGGCACCGTGCTGCTGGCGCCGTCGACGGACCGTACGGCGCTTCTCGAAGCCATCG
>JBOGSE010000539.1:0-2874 GCA_050694895.1 bacterium
GTGAGTCCAAGAACCCCCACCAGATTCCGGCGCACCGACCTCATGCGTAACGGATCCGCGGGTCGAGGTATCCGTAGCAGAGATCCACGAGAAACTGCACGAAGATAAACAGCAGGCCCATCATCAACACGGTGCCCTGCACCACCGGATAGTCGCGCTCGCCAATCGCCGACACAAGGGCAGTGCCGACGCCCGGCATCCCAAAGATCTGCTCTACGATAACGGCCCCGCCCAGCAGCCGGCCCAGCTGAATCCCCATGACGGTCACGATCGGGATGAACGCGTTCTTCAGCGCGTGGCGCGTCAGCACCGTGCGATCCGCCACGCCCTTGGCCCGTGCGGTCCGCACGTAATCCTGGCTGAGCACTTCGAGCATCGTCGAGCGTGTCATCCGCATGACGACCGCCATCAAGGGCAGGCCCAGTGATACCGCGGGCATCAACATCTGCCCGAGGTTGCCCAGCGGATCCTTCCACGGGCTCACGTAGATGAGGGAAGGGAGCCATCCGAAATAGGTCGCGCTCATGAGAATCAGCAGCACGGCCAGCCAGAAATTCGGCATCGACAGGCCCACCAGACCCAGCAGCCGCGCCATGACGTCCGCCGGTCGATCCCGCCTGAACGCGGAGACGATTCCCAGTGGCAGGGCAACTGCGGCGGACAGCAGCATGGCGAGCGCGGCCAGTTCCACGGTGATCGGCAACGCGCGCGCCATGAGCAGGGTGACGGGCAAGCGCGAGCGGAACGAATAGCCAAGATCGCCGCGCAGGACGTCGCCCAGCCAGTGCACATACTGGACGGGCAGGGGATCGGTCAACCCGAACATCTTGCGTAGCGTCGTGCGTACCTCCGGCGTCATGGTGCCTTCCTGCCCCACCCACATGGTCACCGCGTCGCCGGGCACCAGACGGATGAGGAGGAAGATAAGCGCGGAAAGCGCCAGCGCGGCGGCCAGCGTGAACAGCAGGCGCCGCACCAGAAAAGTGTTCATGCGGCGCACCTACGCTGTGACGTTCCGTTTCTCCTCTGTCAGACTGCACAGGATATTTGCGCGGTGCAGAGAAATGGTGGCGCTGACTCCTGCCAGATCAGCCCAGCCCAGAAAGGACAACGCCGATGACGCGCATTTTCCGCGAGGCCGACGCCACCCTCGAGCCTCTCCGGGGCAAGATCATCGCCATCCTGGGGTACGGGAATCAGGGCCGCGCGCAGGCCTTGAATCTGCGGGATAGCGGCGTGCGCGTGATCGTCGGGAACGCCGAGGACCACTACGCCGCGCAGGCCAGGAGGGACGGGTTCGAGCCGTCCTCGATTGCGCAGGCGGCGGCGCGCGGCGACATCGTCATGTCACTGCTGCCCGACGAGGTCACGCCGGGGATCTATAACGCCGACATCCGTCCCGGTCTGGCGGCGGGCAACACCCTGGTTTTCGCTTCAGGATATTGCGTCTGCTTCAAGCAGATCACGTTTCCATCGAATATCAACGTCGTCATGATGGCACCGCGCACCGTGGGGGTGGCGGTGCGGGAGCATTACCTCCGAGACCAGGGCTTTCTCAGCTTCGTCGACGTGCAGCAGGACGCCGACGGCCACGCCTGGGCGATCACGCTCGCGCTCGCCCGGGCGGTCGGGTCGCTCAAGTCGTTCGCTCTCCAGGTGAGTTTCAAGGACGAGACCGAGCTCGACCTCTTCACGGAGCAGGCGCTGGTACCGGCTCTCTCCGCCGCGCTCACCACCGCCGTCGAAGTGGCCGTGGAGGCGGGGTATCCGAAAGTGGCCGCGGTCCTTGAGCTCTATCTCTCCGGCGAGATAGGCGACGTGCTGCATGAGGCGGCCAGGCACGGCTGGGTGGGGCAGACCGGCCTGCATTCGCCGACCAGTCGCTACGGCACCAAGAGCCGCCTGCATCGATTTTCCTCGCCCGAGATGCGGAAGACGATGCAAGAGGTTCTCGCGTACATCCAGTCCCCCCGCTTTGCCGACGAGTGGGGCGAAGAACAGGCCTCCGGTTACAAGCGGTTCCTTGCGATGGAACAGGCGTTCAAGACCACGCTTTTCGCTCGTGCGGAGCGAGAGGTCATGAGAGAGCTCGGGATGCAGGTGTGGGAGTAGACGGGCGCACGGGATGGAGCTGAGCGCACGCACCGCGCTCGTCACCGGCGGGACCAGCGACATCGGGGCGGCCATCGCACACGCGCTGGCGCGGCGCGGCGCGGATGTCGTCTTCCACTACCATCACAATGCCGCCGGTGCTCAGGCCGTCCTCGCGGAGATCGGGGGGCTTGGGCGGCAGGGCAAAGCCATCCAGGGCGACCTGACCCTGGCCGACGATGTCCGGCGCGTCGCGGAGGAGGCCAGTGCCTTCGCGCCGATCGATATCCTCGTCAACAACGCCGGGACCCCAATCCGCCGCGTGCACTGGACAGAGCTGGACGCCGCGTTTCTCGACCGGGTGTTTGGCTTGAACTTCCGCGCGCCGCTGTACCTCTGCCAGCACCTCGTCCCGGCGATGATCCGCCGCGGGAAGGGTGTGGTCATCAACATCCTGTCCACGGCGTCGATCCTGGGAGGCACGGACACGGTCTTCGGCTACGCGTCCGCGAAGGGCGCGCTCTCAACCTTCACGCGGGCGCTGGCGCGGGTCCTGGCGCCCCAGGGCGTGCGCGTGATGGCGGTCTCACCGGGCACCATCGACACCGGGTTCCAGCGAGGGCCCATGACCAGTCCCGAACAACTGGAGCGATTGAGGCAAGGCGTCCCACTCGGACGTATTGGCCGGCCCGAGGAGATCGGTGAGGTCGTGGCATTCATGGCCACGGATGCGGCCGGCTTTATCGTCGGCGAGACGATTCACGTGAACGGCGGATTGTACAT
>JBOGSE010000540.1:0-2082 GCA_050694895.1 bacterium
TGACACAATGGACCACAGCGTCATCAACATAGCGTTCGAACCCGATCGCTGGGAATTTCTTCCCCATCCAGGCATCGAACGCATAGTGGAGGAACAGGTTTGCGAGGATCGGTGAGACCGCAGATCCCTGTGGGGTTCCTCGGTCTCGCTGACGCACACTGCCATCAGGCAGTTGTAGCGGCGCTTCGAGCCACCGCGTGACATACAGCACCACCCATGGCTGATCAGTGTGCGCGGCGACCGCCTTGAGGACCAAATCCCACGGGACGCTGTCGAAGAACGCGGAGATGTCCAGGTCGACGACCCAGTCCGCTTTCCAACAACGCCTACGGCATTGAGCCACCGCGTCGATCGCCGACCGCCCCGGACGGTAGCCGTAGGAGTCCGAATGGAACACCGGTTCGGCCTTCTCCTCCAGCACCCGCGCGACAACCGTTTGAGCGATCCGGTCCCCTACCGTGGGCACGCCCAAAATCCTGACGCCCCCGTTGGCCTTGGGGATTTCCACCGCACGCACCGGTGGCGGGAAATACGTGCCCGACGACATCCGATTCCAGATCCTGTAAAGATTGTTCTTAAGGTCCTTCTCGAATTCTTTGATCGACACGGCATCCACGCCCGGCGCGCCCTTGTTCGCCCGCACCTTCTCATACGCCTCCCGGACAGCCCGCTTCGAGATAACAAACGGCTTGCCCGGTGCTTTCAACTCGCCCATGCGACTCCTCCCAGAAGAATCTGGTTGATCGAACGAACACAGTCACGAACGACCCGACCCCTTCGCTCCGCCCCCATTACAGAGACATCACCACTACTACGAGCCGGTCCGCCAGCGCACCCGGCGACGGTACTCAATCCCTCACAGTTTTGGACCATTTGGGACACTCCCTCTCGGCCGCCCACTGGGCGGCCAGTTTCCGGATGCGCCTTCTCCTGTTCCACACGGAAGCAGCAGACCGGGCTCGCGTCGCCTGTATGCCGGACACCACCTGGCCAATAAGCGGGCACCCGCCAGGCTCATCCCGGGATCGCATTGACACCCCGGTTTTGATGTCATCTCTAAGTTTCGACACGTCCGCAGCGATTCGCTTACGCTCGCCTTCCCGATCCCCACCTGACACCTTGTCGGCGCCTTTTCCTCATCGTTCACCACGACGGTCATCAACCAACGCAGCATGAGGCGGTTTGAAGCCTCCCCCGCAGGGCGACTCCGAAGGGCCATAACCTTCATCTTCCGTGCAGCATCGCTTCAAGAAGAGTTCCTACATACGTCTTCCTTTCGCGTTCAGGACACAACAATGCCACGTAGCGTAAGTTGATCATACTGCGAGGCGGGCCGTCTGGAGGTTCACCAGCTTGATCGTGGCGGGGCCGTTGTGCCGGACTCCGAGGTCTGCGGCGGTCTTGACTCGGTAGGAGTTGTGCCGGGCGCGTTTGACTACGCGCGGGTAGGTGCGGTGGCGACGCTTGGGGTTGAGGTTGCGTTTCCTGGCGAGGATGGCCATGACCCTGGTGAGGATGCGTGCGTGCTGCTCAGGGGGAAAAGGCCGGGTCGGCGACCCGGCGGCGGATGATGCGCACGGTGCGTTTGAACTTGACCCGGTCGGGGTCGATGTCGGCCTCGGTGGCGGCCCGGCAGACCAGCGCGCTGATCGCGTGATGGGTGAGCAGGTAGCCGTAGATCTCCTGGCGGACCATGTCCGGGCTTGTCGAGCGCAGCACCCGCCCGGGGCCGCGCAGGTAGGTTTTCAGCTGGTTGTTGCCGGTCTCGTGCTCCCACCGCTGGTGGTAGGCCTCGGCCAGGGCGGCGGCCGGTGCCGCGGTCGGGTCGGTGATGGTGGTGATCAGGGCGATCAGCTCGCCCTTGCCGTCGCCGTCGCGGTCGGGCACCTGGTATTCGACGACCCGCACGTAGCGGGCCTGGGCCGGGTCCAGGTCCCGCCCGGCGCGGGCGGCCTCGATCAGCCCGACCCGGGCCTTGCCGCGGATCTTCGGGTTGATCAGCGCCGACCGGTAGGAGCCGTCGGGCAGGATTTGCAGCACCGGCAGCCGCAGGTCGGCCTTGACCCGCCACAGCAGCTGCGC
>JBOGSE010000541.1:0-3547 GCA_050694895.1 bacterium
CGGTGCCGGCAAGTTTGGAACTATGTTCCTCGCCCAGGCCCGCCGCCTCCCCGGCCTTCACGTCCTCGGCATCGCCGACCTCTCCCTCGACCGCGCCCGGGCCAGCCCGCGTCTGGCCGGATGGCCGCCTGAACAGTACGCGGCCCGCGACGCCGACGACGCGCTGCGCACCGGCACGACCTGGCTGACCGACGATGCTGAGGTGCTGATCCGCGCGGACGGGCTCGAGGTCGTGATCGAAGCCACGGGAGTCCCTGCCGCGGGCCTCCGCCACGCGCTCGCGGCCTTCGAGCACGGCCGGCACGTGGTCATGGTGAATGTCGAAGCGGATGCGCTGGCCGGACCCCTGCTGGCCCGGCGCGCCGCCCGAGCCGGGGTGGTTTACAGCCTGGCCTACGGCGATCAGCCGGCCCTCATCTGCGAACTGGTCGAGTGGGCGCGCGCGTGCGGGTTTGAGGTCACGTGCGCCGGCAAAGGCACGAAGTACCTCCCCGCCTACCACGCCTCGACTCCCGAGGTCGTGTGGCAGCACTACGGCTTCACGCCCGAGCAAGTGGCCGCGGGCGACTACAACGCGCGTATGTACAACTCGTTCCTCGACGGGACGAAGTCGGCGATCGAGATGGCCGCCGTGGCCAACGCCACCGGCCTGATCCCGCAGCCGCACGGCCTGGGGTTTCCGCCCTGCGGGACAGACCGCATCCCGCACGTCTGCCGGCAGCAGAGCGCCGGCGGGACGCTCGCGCACGCGGGCACGGTCGAGGTGGTCTCGAGCCTGGAGCGGGACGGCCGGCCGGTGCCGAATGACTTACGGTGGGGCGTGTTCGTGGTGGTGGAGGCGCCGAGCGACTACGTCCGGCGCTGCTTTGCTGAGTACGGGCTGCTGACCGACGACACTGGGCAGTACGCGGCGATGTACCGACCTTACCACCTTGTGGGATTGGAGCTGACGATCAGCGTCTTGCGCGTTGGCCTGCGCGGTGAGGCGACCGGGACAGCTACAGCCCACCTCGCCGATGTCATGGCGACCGCCAAGCGCGATCTCGGGTCCGGCGAGAATCTCGACGGGGAAGGCGGCTACTGCGTCTACGGGACGCTGATGCCGGCCCCGGACGCCCTTCGGGTTGGCGGACTGCCTATCGGCCTGGCGAACCAGGTCAAGCTGAAGCGGGGCATTGCCGCCGGAGAGTTCATTCGGTGGACGGACGTAGAGGTAGATGAAGCGTATGTGGCCGTGCGTCTCCGAAGGGAGATGGAGCTGGTTATCTCCCCCGGGCGGGTGGAGACGGGCAAATAGCAGGCTCGAATCACCTAGCGCCGCCCCTTTGGCTCCGACGGACCGAGCGTCCGAAGGAAGTCGACGGGACGGACCACCGGGATGCCGGAGTATTCCTTCAGCCTGAGTAAATGCCGGTCGCCTGAAACGATGACATCTGCCTCGCCCGCCACAGCGCACTCGAGCACGCGGTTGTCCGCCGCATCGGTAACAACTGAGAGTCGAATACCAGGTCGGACGACCTTCGAGCGGCGGGCAATCTGCTTCACGTATGCTGTGATATCCGCTTCGGGAAGGCCAAACTTCTCCCGCAGCTTCTGTGCGAGCTCAGTGAGAATTGCAGGCGACGTGATCAGGACGAACTGACCCCGGAGCGCCGCGCGGTACACGTCTTCGGGCGTTCCCCCGAAGAGTGCGGAGATGAACACGTTAGTGTCGAGCACGGCGCGCAACACGCCTGGCGCGCCTAACCTCTATGGAGAATGCGGGCCACGTCTTCCTCAGAGCGGATCTCCAGACCAGCCGCACGCGCCTGCCTCCGCGCGGATCGCTGAATGCGGGCAAACTCCCGCTCTTCACGGACGATTTGATACGCCTCCCACATGTCCCGCAACAGCTCGCTCTTCGTTTTCTGCTCCGCACGGGCGGTCTGTTCAATCGCGCGGGCGATCCGGGGGGGAAGCGAGAAGCCCACAACCCTGGTCGAACGGCCCACGACCCTTCGCCTCCGTATAACTTAGTATGACTCAGACTTTAGTCTGGCATGCCCGGTCGTGCCAGTCAAGTCACCTTTCCTCCACTCTTTTAATCGGCAGGCGGCGGGTGGTGATCCGGCAAATGAAGCAGCAGTCTGTCTCCCTTCCGGGCGATTGCCGGAGCCAAGGTCGCGATGAGCAACCGGAACCTCGACGCCACCTGGACCTATCACAACGGGACCAAACACTCCTACCAGAGCGTCCGCGCAGGCGCGCGCGGTCTGGACTGGGAGAACCAGCCGCTGCCCTTCAAGATCTACTCGACCCTGGAACCCATCCCCCTGCCGCATGACTTCTCGCACCCGAGCATGCCGGCCCTGGACGCCATCGCGGCGTCGGGGGTTGAGCCGGCGGATGCTCACGCCCCTGATCTGCACGCGCTCGCAGGAATCCTGTACCTTTCCGCCGGCATCACGAAGCGCCTGAAGCGCCGCGGTGGGGTAATGGATTTCCGTGCCGCGGCATGCACGGGCGCGCTCTATCACATCGAGCTCTATCTCGTCTGCGGTGATCAGCCGGCCCTGGCGGCCGGAGTCTATCACTTCGGGGTCCACGATTTCGCGCTGCGGCGGTTGCGCGCCGGCGACTACCGGGACATCGTCGTACGCGCGACCGGCGCCGAGCCGTCGGTCGCGTCTGCGCCGGCGATCATCATCTGCACCACGACCCCCTGGCGCAACGCCTGGAAATACCGGACCCGGGCCTACCGGCACGCCTTCTGGGACTGTGGCACGATCCTGGCAAATCTGCTCACAACCTCAACAGGCTATCACGTGCCGGCCCGCGTCGTGTGCGGCTTCGTAGACGCCGAGGTGAACCGGCTCCTGGATCTCGATACTGAACGCGAGGTGGCGGTCGCAGTGATCGCCCTTGGTCGGGAGGACATCTCGCCGGCCACGGCCACTGCCGCGGGGATTCGCGGGCCCGGGCCACACGCGGCGATCGAACCGCTGCGCCTTCCTACGGTGCCGCTGTCGAAGTCCGAAGTGGACTATCCGGGGATCCGCGCCATGCACGCGGCCTCCTCGCTCTTGACCGAGGAAGTGGTGAGGGCATGGCGCACCGGAGCGCCCGAAGCAAAGCAGCGTCTGCCGGGGACCGCCGCGGCGCCCTCGGGACGGTTGATTCCGCTGCAGCCCTTCGCGGGCTCCGCGCTGCCGCGCGATTCGACTTCCAGGGTCATCCGCAGACGGGGCTCCAGCCGCCGGTTCGCGCGAGAGTCCATCTCGTTCGCCCAACTCTCCACGATGCTCGACCGAGCGGTGCGCGGCGTTTCGGCGGACTTTCTCCAGCCAGAAGGTGGGGCTGCGCCGGCCGCTGCGGCGCTCAACACGCCGTACCTCATCGTCCATGCCGTCGAAGGTCTGGCATCCGGCGCGTACGTTTTCCATCGCGACCGCAGGGCGCTGGAGCTATTGAAGGAAGGAGATTTCCGCAGCGAGGGAGGCTACCTCGGCCTCGAACAAGAACTACCCGCAGATGCCAGCGTCAACGTGTACTTCCTGGCCGATCTCCC
>JBOGSE010000542.1:0-1405 GCA_050694895.1 bacterium
CATCAAGCCCGAAGCGCTCGACCGGCAGCGGCGCGAGGAAACCGAAGAGCGCGGTGTCGCGTGAGGACTGACCCCGGAAGGTGGGGAAGAAATCCTCCGGCGATTGCAAATTGCGAATTGATCATTGCAAATGGCGTTGTCGAACAAAACTCTTGCTATCACGCGTAATTCAGGCATCGACGGAGTTTCACTTTTTCAGAATGGAGTCAAACGATGCCTGCAATCGCGAGGAAAGGTCGGTTTTCGGTAAGGAATTGGCGGGAATACAACGAGTCGCTGGTGGCCCGCGGCTCGATCACGTTTTGGTTTAGTGAAGAAATACTGGCGAACTGGCACCATGAGAACGGCGAGTGCAAGCGTGGTCGGCCGTTTACCTACAGCGATTCGACCATCGAATTGTTCCTGACGATCCGCGAACTGTTGCGGTTGCCCTACCGCCAGACGGAGGGTTTTGTGCGCAGCATGCTGGCTCTGATCACCGAAGGATTGAATGTGCCTGACTTTACGTCGGCGGCCAAACGGGCCGCCAAGCTGAACGTGAATCTGGCGGTGCTGCCGCGGCGCGGGAGAATCGATGTGGTGCTCGACAGCACCGGGCTGAAGGTGTTTGGCGAAGGCGAATGGAAAGTGCGGCAGCACGGCCCGTCCAAACGTCGCACGTGGCAAAAGCTGCACGTGGCGGTGGATCCCCGCACGCACGAGATCCTTGCGGAGCTGCTGACGACCAATGCCGGCCACGACGCCGATCAGGCAGCCACCTTGCTGGATGCCGTGCCCAGCCGGATCGCGACTGTCACCGGCGACGGGGCGTACGACCAGTGGAAGGTGTACGACACGGTGGCTGAGCGCGGAGCCCAGCCCCGGATCGCGCCGCGGCACGACGCAAAGATCAAGCGGCACGCCAATACTGCCGGGCCGGAGTTGCCTCGCGACCAGGCCATCCGCCTGATTCGCCGCGTGGGGCGGAAGCGGTGGAAACAGATGATTGGCTACCATCGCCGCTCCCTTGTGGAGACCGCCATGTTTCGCCTGAAAACGATCTTCGGACCAAAACTGAAAAACCGAAACCTCGAAAACCAATCCACCGAGGCCCGCCTCCGGTGCAAAATCCTCAACAAGTTCACCCAACCTCGGCCGCTCCGCTTAGGGCCGGATTGAGAAACAACGCCATCTGCAATTCTCAATTTTCAATTTGCAATTGCCCCCTACGCCGTTCCCTTTCCCGCGCCCACCGGCCCGCCTCGCTCCGCCTCGCTCCCGGCATAGCGGCCGAAGATCATCCGCCCCGCGCTCGTCTGGAGCACGCTGGTGACGGAGATTCGCACTTCCTTGCCGATGTGCTCGCGGCCCCCTTCGACGACGATCATCGTCCCGTCGTCGAGATAACCCACCCCCGGGCCGATCT
>JBOGSE010000543.1:0-1402 GCA_050694895.1 bacterium
ACATCCAGCCGAGATACTCACGCTTCTCCAGACCGATGCCGTGCTCGCCGGTGATTGTCCCACCGAGCTCGATGCAGGCGCGCATGATGTCTTCGCAAAGGTTGATGACGCGGGCGTACTCGGGTGAAGTGTCATCGAAATCGAAGAACGGCGTGGGGTGGAGGTTGCCGTCGCCGGCGTGGAAGAAGTTCGACACGCCGATATTCCATCGCCGGCCGGCCTCCAGCACCTTCCGCATGATGTCGGGAAGCCGCGATCGTGGCGCGCACACGTCGAGCATCATCACTCGCCGGCCGAGCCTGCCCATGGCCCCGTAGGCGTGCTTGCGGCCCTTCCAGAGATTGAGCCGCTCCTCGGCCGTCTGCGCGGTCTGAATGCGGCGCGCGCCCTGGGTCCGGCAGATCGTCTCGATCCGTTCGATCAGGAGCGGCACCGACTCGGTCAGGCCTTCGACCTCGATCAGCAGCGCGGCCTCCGCGTCTTCGGGAAACCCCACGTGCAACGTTTTGTTGACGGCCTTCATGACGATGCCGTCGAGGATCTCCATGGCCTCGGGCACGATTCCAGCGGCGATGACCGCGGAGGTCGCCTCGCAGGCAGCGTCCATCGTGTCGTAGATGGCAAGCAGCGTGCGCACGGCCTCGCGCTTCTTCATGAGACGGACGACGATCTTGGTCACGATCCCCAGCGTCCCTTCCGACCCCACCAACAGGCCGGTCAGGTCAAAGCCGGGAGCATCCCAGGCGCGCCCACCAAGCCACGTGATCGTCCCATCGGCGAGCACGACCTCCATGCCGAGCACGTGGTTGCTCGTCACACCGTAGGCCAGGCAGTGCGGGCCGCCCGAGTTGTTTGCGACATTGCCCCCGATCGTTGACGCAACCTGGCTGCCCGGATCTGGGGCGTAGAACAAACCCTGCGCCGTCAGGCTCGCCGTCAACTCCGCGTTGACCAGGCCGGGTTCGACGACGGCGATCATACTCACAGGATCCACTTCGAGAATGCGGGTCATGCGCGTGAGGGCGATGACGACACCACCCTGCTCGGGAATCGCTCCCCCGGCCAGACCGGTGCCGGCGCCCCGCGCGACGACGGGCAGCCCGGCCTCATGCGCCACTTTCACGATCTCGGCGACCTGCTGTGTCGTGTCCGGGAGCACGACGAAGTCCGGCTTGTGCCGCGCGACCATCAAAGCGTCTTGCTCGTAGACGGTGAGATCGTCGTCGCGATGCAGCACGTACGGCTCGCCGACGACGCGCTGAAAGTTGCGGATCAGCAACGATCGCTCCATGCGTCGATTATAGCCTCAATGCCGGCAGATTCCTGCCAACTTCACGGGTCCCCGCGCAGGACCCGATATTGCTCGCGACTCAAAGAAAGCCCGTAAAACATGGCAGCGCAG
>JBOGSE010000544.1:0-1088 GCA_050694895.1 bacterium
CCTGGTCGTACCGCGCGGCCGCGCCCTCCGACGAGGGCCGATTGCCGCTGCGGTTGACCAGATACAACGGCTCGCCCGTGTTGGCCAACGAGACCACCAGCGGGTGATACCCCCAGACCCCGTCATAGGTGATGTCCATGCCCTCCTTACACTGCCCGGTCGTCTCGGCCAGCGTGCCGTCGGCGTCGATGAAGGCGTCCTCGAAAAACGCGTCCGGCTGCGCCCGCCACACGCGCAGGCGCGTCTCGTTGATCGCCGTCTGCAACGCCTCGATCGCGGCCTCGTCAAACCGCCGGCAGAAATCGCCCGCGGTCGTCGGGTCAGGAATCCGCTGCGCCCCCAACGCATCGAGGTAGACCTCGTCCTGCCGGCGCCGCTCGAGATCTTGCAAGCACGTCCCGCCGCACAGCACGTTGTACGCGATTCCCAGCACATGATCCGATTCGTGGTACGGCAGGTGCACCTTCAAGACCTCCACGTGCTGATCGATCGCCTCCACCAATCCCGCGTGCTGGGCCAACTGGTGCATCGCGCCGACGCCGCCACTCACGAGCCCGCGGACGCGATCGCTGTGCTCGTACTGGATGTTGCTCGCTCGGTACATCGGGTGCGCTTGCGCCGTCCAGTTCCGCGGCTGCAGCCGCCGTTCGATTCGTCGTTTGCGCCGTGCGATCTTTTGATGTCTACTCGTCTTCACTCGAAATGTCCTCTCGTGGCAGAGCGTTCTGGTTTAGGCACCGTGACACTCTGCTCTGAGGTACGGACATTTCGAGCGTTTCATTTACCGCCGAGCCGCAAACGCGCTTGTACTGGGGCTAGTACATGGACGAACCAGCTGCAGCGAGTGGACCGGGGTGTTGCTGTCGGTCCTGCTCAAAGAGTGCGGCGTGAAAGGCGGCGCGAGCTGGATAGTCGCCGAAGGATCGGACGCCAACAAATACACCATGAGCATCCCACTGGCCAAGGCCATGGACGACATTCTGGTGGCGTACGCCCAGAATGGCGAACCGGTGCGGCCGCATCAGGGGTACCCGCTGCGACTGGTCGTTCCCGGCTGGGAAGCGATCCGCTCCGTGAAGTGGTTGAGC
>JBOGSE010000545.1:0-6430 GCA_050694895.1 bacterium
ACACGATACCGCCGCACCCATCTGGTTCTTCCGCTCGGCCACCTGCAACCAGGCATGATGCTCGCCGTGATGCGTGGGGGAGAGATCGTCGAGGATGAGGTCTTTTCGCGTACGCTTGGGACCTACGACGGGCCCGTCTACGACCTCGACGTGCCTGACCTCCGTACGTATGTCGCTGACGGCGTGCTGGTTCATAACTCGATCTACAAGTGGCGCGGCGCGGACGTGCGCAACATCCTGGAGTTCGAGCGCGACTATCCCGATGCCAGGATCGTGACGCTGGCCCAGAATTACCGGTCGACGAAGACGATTCTGGCGGCGGCCTACGGCGTCATCCGGCACAATCCTCATCGTCATCCCAAGGACCTGTGGACCAGTAACGCGGACGGCGTGCCCGTTCGTGTCTACGAAGCCATAGACGGCGGCGACGAGGCGCGGTTTGTGGCCGACGAGATCAAGACATCTATCGCGGCGGGCTCGCGCCTGCGCGACATCGCTATCTTGTACCGGACGAACGCGCAATCGCGGTTGCTCGAAGAAGAATGCCTGAAGGCCGGCCTTCCCTACCAGGTTGTGGGAAGCGTCAGGTTCTACGAACGCAAAGAAATCAGGGATATCCTCGCCTACCTGCGCCTGGCCGTGGCCCCGGATGACGCGAGCCTGCGCCGCGCGCTCGCCACGCCCAAGCGCGGCATCGGCGATGTGACGCTCGGGCGCCTCGCCTCCTACGCCGGTGCGGCGAGGGTCTCGCTGCTCGACGCGATACGGCAGCCGGAGGCCACCGACGGGTTACCGCGCAACACCGTGCGCGCGCTGGAAGAGTTCGCGGGCGTCATCGACCGCCTCACGGCGCTGGTGGCCGAGCAGTCTGCCAGCCAGGTCATTGCCCAGGCGCTGGTCCTCACCGGATATCAGGCAATGCTGGAGGCCGAGGGTACGGATGAGGCCTATGGCCGCCTGGAGAATCTGCGCGAACTGGTGACGGTCGCGCAAGAGGTGGAAGAGTCGACCGGCGAGCCCTACCTGGCGCCGTTTCTGCAACACCTGGCCCTGGTGGCCGATGTCGACACCTACCGCGATGACGTGGACCGGGTCACGCTCATGACGCTCCACAGCGCCAAGGGGCTGGAATTCGACATCGTCTTCTTCACCGGGCTGGAAGAAGGACTTTCCCCGCACGTGAGGGCCATGGACGAAGAGGGCGGGCTCGAAGAGGAGCGGCGCCTATGCTATGTTGGGTTCACGCGCGCGAAGTCACGGTTAGTGTTGAGTCACGCGCGCGCGCGGTCGACGTTTGGAAGCCACATGCCTGCGGTTCCGTCGCGATTCCTCGGCGAGGTCCCCGAGCATCTCGTGGAGACCGTGCCGGCGCGCAGCCTCTGGGACGGTGCCGCCGACGGCGTCCAGAGGGCCCGCACGGGCCGTCCTGATCGGCGCCCGATCCAGAGTTTCGAGGTCGGCGCCCGGGTGCGCCACACGAAGTTCGGGGACGGGCAGGTGCTCGAGGTGGAGGGAGAGGGGGCCTCGGCCATCGTCACCGTCCGGTTCGCGGGCGCGGTCAAGCGCCTGGCGCTGAGCTACGCGCCGCTGGAGCGCGCTCAGTGATCCGGCGCACCCGGTCGTGAACGGAAAATCCCTGGGTCCATACAGCCTCATCGCTGCGGGCGTGGTGGCCCTAGTGGCGTGCGCCCTCGCCGTCGCCGGGCCCGAGCCCATACCGGCCGATTTCAGCTGGTCGCGCCCCGTGTCCATCACGACCACCGCCGTCGAGGCCAGACCCGCACTCGTGGTCGATGCCCACGACCGCATACACGTATTCCTGATTGACCGCGAGGCCGGCCGCGGCGTCGTCCGGTGGATCACGGCCGGTTTCGATGGCCAGATCGTCGCGGGGCCGCGCACGCTGGGCCCCGCCGACCTGCGCGCTCGTACCCTTGCCGCCGCCGTTGACGGTCCGCATATGCACGTCGTGTGGGTCGCGCCGTCCGGGGACGAGATGCGTGTGGTATCGGCACGCGTCGGTGACGCTACCGTCATCGCTCCACAGACGCTCTCCGGTCCTGTCGAGGACGCGGGCCCGGTGTCGATGGCGCGGTCCGCCGGCGCCCATGCGGTCTGGAGCCAGGCAGCGGGCGGCCGGCGCTCCGTGTGGTACCAGGGTCCCGGGCAGTCGCCTGCAGAGGTTGCGCAGGGCGATGCGCCAGCCATATCCGTGGGCTCCGCGGGACCGTGGATCGTCTGGTGGCAGCGCGCCGGATTCGACACCTACCGGCTGGTGGCCGCATCCCCGCCCGTCGGCAATCTTTCGATCTTTCCCCTGACCGGCAATCTGGCGACTTCACGTCTGCACACACCCGCCGCGGTGCACGACGGAACCGGACGCCTTCACGTGGTGTTTGGCACCGAGCAGCGGGGCTTCGGCCCCGTGGTCGGACGGCTGTCCATCCTCGATGTGGGAGTCGACGGGGAGCCATCGCCGCGGCGCGTCGTGGCGCCCGGATCCCCATTTGCGGCCGCCGCGAGCGCGGCGCCATGGCGTGGGATGGCGGCGTTCGCGTGGACCGACCTGCGATCCGGTCGTTCGCGCAATCCTGAGATCTACGCGGGCGTCGATGTGCGGCGCACGCTCGCCGAGCGCCGCCTCACCTACAGCCTCACGGCCTCGGTCCTGCCGGTCCTGGTTGAGGGTCCTGGTGCGGCGCTGACCGCCGCGTGGCTGGAGGTGGCTCCGGGAAGCCGCTTCGCGGTGCACCTGGCCTCGACCGCCAGACCGGCTGCCCGGCTATTTCTCCTTGCCGTTCCCGAGCTCGACGTCTACCGGCCCGGGGAGGCCGTCGCCTTCGCGGTCACGGTGTTGGTCGGGACAATTCCGTACGCGCTGCTGATCACCCTGGCTACGGTCCTTCTGACGGGGGCCTCGGCGGCGGCAGGCCGGGCCATCTTTGGCGGCTCGCGCGCGTGGACCTGGCTCCTCGGGTCGAGCGCAAGGGCCGTGGTTGTGGCCCTTGCGCTCGCCCTCGTCTGCCACGCTGTGGTCACCGGCGTTTTTCGCCTGATTCCCTCGGTGCCGGCCCCTGCGGCCGCCGGCCTTCTGGGCCTGACCTGGGCCTCGCTGAGCCTCAGGCGCGCCCGGCAGGCCACGATCCTGCAGCAGGCGGCCCTCGTCATGCTCGTGGTTTTTGGCCTATCCGTGGTCCTGGCCTTTGCACAGGTGGCCAGAACCCTCTCTCAGCTCTCTACGTAAACTAGGAGGAAACTCCCCTCCGGACGGCGTAGGTTTCGGTAGGTTGCTTACTGGAGTATACTGAAGTATAGTAGACTACATCGGATGACCCATACGGGTCCACTGCTCGGACCCGAAAAAGGAGGCGCCTCATGAGCCAGGTCTGCTCTCGACTCCTGACCATGCTGGTCGCAGCGTCACTCATCATCGCCCCCCCTGTTATCGCCCAGACGACCCAAACCAAACTGAGTTTGCCCGATGTGCCTAATCCGTCGCTCGTGGAGGCGTCGGACGTCGGCCGCTTCGGCGGAACGTTCGTCGTCACATCGATCTCTGACCCTCGGACATTCAATGTGCTGGTGGCCCAGGAGACGTCCTCGACCGGGCCGCTCGGCTACTCCTTCGAGGGCCTGGTCGATACGAACCGCTCCACGACCGAGGTGGAGCCGAACGTGGCAGAGTCTTGGACCGTGAGCAGGGACGGCCGGACGTGGCAGTTCAAGCTGCGCAAAGGCGTGAACTGGTTCGACGGGAAACCCGTGACCGCGGATGACGTGGTCTTCACGTTGGACGCCGCTTTCACCGAGGGCGTGCAGACGAGTCTGCGGGACATCCTGACGATCGCGGGCAAGAAGATCGGGTACAAGAAGATCGACGCGGCGACGGTCGAGTTCAAGACCGACGAGCCCTTCGGGCCGTTCCTGCGGACGATCGGGTTCTCGATTCTTCCCAAGCACAAGCTCGAGGAGGCGCTGAAGAAAGGCGGGGCCGAGTTCAACCGCACCTGGGGCATCAATACCAACCCGCGCGAGATCATCGGCAACGGTCCGTTCGTCATGCATTCTTTCGCGCCCGGGCAGCGCATTCTGTTCGTGCGAAACTCGAAGTACTGGAAGGTCGACAAGAAGGGTCAGCGCTTGCCCTACCTGGCGCGGGTCGTCGTCGAGATCGTGCCCAACCAGGATGCGGCGCGACTGAAGTTCATGGGCAAGGAGACCGACTCCTACGGCGCGCGGCCGCGTGAGTTCTCCGAGCTGCGGGCCCAGCAGCAGGCAGGGAACTTCACGATCTTCGACGGGCCGCCCACGTTCTCGACCGAGTTCATCGTCTTCAATCAAAATCCGGCCGGTCTCCGGGCACCAAAGCTGGCCTGGTTCCAGAACGTGAAGTTCCGCCAGGCCGTCAGTCACGCGATCGATCGCGAGGCCATCGCCCGCCAGGTCTACGCGGGCCGTGCCGCGGCGCAGTTCAGCCCGGTGAGCCCCGCGAACAAGTTCTTCTACAATCCGAACACGCGCAAGTACAATCACGATGTCGCCGCGGCCGAGCGGCTGCTCCGCGAGGCGGGCTTCACCAAGGGCGCCGATGGGCTCCTGCGCGATTCGGCGGGCAACATCGTCGAGTTCACGCTGTCCACCAACGCCGGCAACAACGACCGCGAGGCGATCGGCAATCTGGTCCGGCAGGACCTGACCAAGCTGGGCATGCGCGTGACGTTCGCGCCCGAGGCCTTCAACACGCTCGTGGGCAAGCTCGTCGGCACGTTCCAGTGGGAAGCGATTATCATCGGCCTTACCGGCGGGCTCGAACCACACAACGGCCAGAACGTCTGGAAGTCGAACGGTTCGCTGCACATGTGGTGGCCAAAGCAAGAGAAGCCCGCAACGGAGTGGGAGACCGAGATCGACCGGATCTTTGATCAGGCCGCGACGACCGTCGACCAGAACAAGCGCAAGCAGCTCTACAACCGGTGGCAGGAGGTCGTCTCCGAGCAGGTGCCGATCATCTACTTCACGACCACGCTCACCCAGCCGGCGTTCCGGAATACCCTGGCCAACTTCAGCCCGGCGCCGCTGGCATTCTACGACACCGAGACGATCTACTACCGGACACCGTATCGCTAGGACGCCCGGGCAGGAGGGGACGTTTTCGGCCCCTCCTGCTCCTCTGGGCGCTAAATAGAATTATATGGTCCGGCATATCGCCACGCGGTTCTTTCACCTGATCCCCATGATCCTGGGGATCACAATTCTTTCCTTTGTCGTCATCCAGCTCTCGCCCGGGGATTTCCTGGCGGAGATCCGTCTCAACCCTATCGTCAGCCAGCAGACCGTCGATCAGATGCGGGCGAGCTTTGGCCTCGATCAGCCGCTGCACATTCAATATGCCAAGTGGTTGTGGAACGCCGTGCGGTTGGACTTCGGATACTCGTTTGCCTTTCAAGTGCCGGTGATGTGGCTCATCGGGTCCCGCCTGCTGAACTCGGTCATCCTGAACATCGTCTCCTTCGCCGTGGCCTGGGCCCTCGCCGTGCCCCTTGGGATCTACGCGGCCCGGCGGCAGTATTCGGCGGCCGATAACTCGCTTTCGTTCGCCGCCTATATGGGGATCTCGACCCCGACGTTCTTCTCCGGCCTCTTTCTGCTGTACTGGGCGTATCGGACCGGATGGCTGCCGATCGGGGGCATGACGAGCATCGACTACGAGTTCCTGCCGTGGTGGGGCAGGATCCTCGACGTCGCGCACCACATGGTGCTGCCCGTGCTGGTCCTGGGCGTCTTCGGCATCGCCGGGCTCATGCGCCAGATGCGCGCGAACCTTCTCGAGGTGCTGCGACACGACTACGTCCGTACCGCGCGGTCGAAGGGGCTCGGTGAGAATGTCGTCATCAACAAGCACGCCGTGCGCAACGCGATCAACCCCCTGATCACGATCTTCGGATTCAGCCTCGGCGGTCTGCTGGGCGGCTCGGCGATTCTTGAGAACGTCCTGGGCTGGCCGGGCATCGGAAAGCTCATCGTGGACGCGACGATTCAGAAGGACCTCTATGTCGTGATGGCCTCTCTCGTGGTGGGGTCGGTGACGCTCATTGTGGGGAACCTGATCGCCGACATCCTGCTGGTCGCGAGCGACCCGCGTATTCGCTACGACTGATCAGGAGCGCTCAGCCGATGGCGCGAGAAGCGGTCGGAACCATCAGGCACCCGCAGGAGGGAGGGGCGGCAAGGGCGGCTGAGCAGCAGGTCCGCACGCCCGTCCAGCTCGCCTGGCGTCAACTGCGCAAGCACCGCATGGCGCTCATAGGCGGCGCCGTGCTCATCGTGCTCTATACGTTGGCCCTCTTTGCCGAGTTTATTGCGCCATACACGCTCGACTATGCGGATCGGAACAAGTTCTTCCATCCTCCGGTGGTGCCACAGTTTTACG
>JBOGSE010000546.1:0-1084 GCA_050694895.1 bacterium
TGAGCGTCCCCGCGATCACGACAACGGGCGCCGCGACATCCAGCAGGAGGCCCGCGACAATGACCCTCCTTCGCATCCGGTCGCTCTCGCCATCGAATAACGCGTGCAGGCGGGCGGCTCGCTTCACTTGTTCAAACCAGGCGAGATATCCCTTGCGGAAGTCACCGTCACCATGGGCGAGCGACCATGAGGTGACCGTGCCTCCTGTCGCGTCTCTGAACATGAGGCGCAGCGCATCCCGCTCAAGGTCGGCGAGGTCGTCGTCGGGCTTCTCGGTACGGGCGAACGCGTACGTCTTTACATCCTTCAGGCGCTCTCGGATCAGGTCGGCGACGAGGCCGTCGCCCGGGATCATACTGTTGCCACGTTCCTGGATCGCGATGTACCCGCGGCGGGCGAGGTCCAGTACCGTCGCCGCGAAATCCTGTGTGCCGGGGGTCCCGAACCGCCACAGCGTTCCGAGGATGGCCGGCGGATACCGCCTGGGGAGCTCTCGAATGTAGTCGCCTTCGAAGCGGGGCTGGTGTTCGCGGCCATGCCCAAGATAGACCCAAAGATACATGGTCAGCGCGAGCAGTGGGAGGACCGGGATCGAAGCGAGGTTCGCGCGGTGCAGCAGACGCAGCCGGTTGGCTTCAGCCGCGACTCTGGTTTCTTCGGCTGTTACTCCCGGAAGCCTGACTTCATTCAATACGGGCCTGCGCGGGACGAGCCGTGCCGGGAACAGGATGCGGCCCTCCACCATCGTTCGCGCGGGCAGCCCGCGGACCCGCAGTACTACGCGACCATCCTCGATCTCAACCCGCCCATGAAGCGGCCCGTGGCCCCACGCCTTGATGTCCTGGCGGAGGGCGCCGGGCAGCAGCACCGTGACCAGAACCTCGTCACTCTGCACGTCCCATCCGGTGCCGATGAATTTCCAATAGAGTTCGGCCACATCGCTGTACCGAGTCACGACGTCCTTCAGGACATACCCGATGACGAAGGTCTTCTGTTGATCGGCGGCCTGGAAGGCCCAGCGCAGGCGCATCTCCTCCGCGCCCACACCGACCTCGTAGGTACGGGGAGTGCGCGATCGCGATTG
>JBOGSE010000547.1:0-2954 GCA_050694895.1 bacterium
CCGGATCGTCGAGGACCTCCGGGTCATGCACCAGCGCGGTCATCGGCCGACCGTGCCGCTCGAGATAAGTCACGACGCGCGGGTCCTCTTCGGCGGGGAGCGGGATCGGCTTCCCCGTGCCGTCCAGGTACGCCCCGGATGCGTCCGACCAGTGGAGGACGGTGAGCGTCGGGTCTCGGAGCACGCTTCGCAGGCGCTGTTCGAGTTCGCCCGGTGCCCCGTTCGGACCCAGCTCGATCACCAGGCGACCGGCCGTCGCGTATCTCTGCTCATGTTGCAGTTGGCCAGTGATGAAACCGATGGGCACGATGCCGTGCTTCTTCGCTGCGTTCAACAACCGCTTACGGGCGCGCTCCCGGGCGGCATCGTTCTCGAAGGCGACCTGGTTGAACCGGGCGAGCGCGTTCCGCACGTGCACCGCGTCGTTGATCGGCAGCCGCCTCCGGCCGCGGGAGTCGACGTAGGCGAAGGCCCTGTTCGGGAGGCTGGCCCGCTTCCTGGCGCTGAGCTCAGGCATGACCCAACAATAACCCTCTGCCCCTCGGCACGTCTACGCGGTCGGTGATACCGGGCGCGGACAGCGCGAGGTATCGAGGGGCCGTTCGGTCGAGGCAGCGGTGCGAACGGACAGGAGCACGGGTTGAACGCCGGGAATCTCAAAACCAGGAACTCGGTCCGGACGAGATCCTGCACACTTCCCTCAAAGTGATCGATAGAGCCCTCGAGTAAAGGATCAGACGATGATGCTACACAAAAACAGAGTTGCCCTCGTAACGGGCGCGGCGCGCGGCTTGGGATGGGGAATTGCCCGGGCGTTTGGCATCGCGGGCGCCAGGGTGTGCGTGACAGACATTAGCGACGACGAACTTGCGCGCTGCGCTCGAGACCTTGCCGCCGACGGCACGGACTTTCAGGCGTACCGCTCCGATGTTGCCGACCTCGCCGAGTGCAAGCGCGTCGTGAAGACGATCGTCGATCGGTGGGGACGCCTGGATGTCGTGGTGCACAATGCGATTTACATGCCGCTGATCACGTTTGAAGCGACCACACCGGAAGAATGGTCACGCCAAATCAATGTCGGAATCGGCGGACTGTTCAATTGCGCGTACGCCGTTTGGCATCAGATGAAAGCGCAAGGCGAAGGCCACATCATCGGCATTGCAAGTGGCTCGAGTATTCGCGGCTATAAAGAGGAGATCGCGTACTGCGCGATCAAGCACGGAGTCGAAGGATTCGTCAAAGCGCTTTCACTCGAAGCGAGGCCCTACAACATCGCGATCAATACGATCGGTCCCGGTGCCCGCATCAAGCCCACGCGAATGACCTGGGGAGAACACGATCGGGCGCCAGCGGAACTACGAACGAGCTGGGCGGATCCGGTCGAGCTCGGCAAAGCGTGGGTGTGGCTCGCCTCGCAGCCACCCAGCCGGTTCAGCGGCTATCGCTTCGACGCCGCGACTCTTGTGCAGACCATCGCGCGGGAGGGCCATGACTTCGAGTTCGCGGTCGAAAAGGTCACGCTCTATCCGGACGATTTTCGCGCGCGCCAGGACTGGTACAGTAAGTACGCAGATTAGGGGAACGGAGCCTCATCTTGAAGACGATTTATGAATCGTTGAGATGGAACGAAATCCAGATAACTGGCCACGCCGCGGCTCAGCACATCCCGCTCAAATATGGCGAAGCCGGTACAACCGGCACCCGCGCAACTCTCATCGCTGGGACACACGGCGACGAAGGGCCCTGGTCGGCTCTGGCGATCAAAATGCTTTGCCAGCGCCTTGCTGCGACGCTCAGAGGACGCCTGCGTGTGATCCTTACCGCCAATGCGCTCGCAGCCGAGGTCGAACGCCGCAATTCCTGGATTGATTCCCCAAACTCTGTCGACCTCGACAGTGTATTCCCAGGCAAGAAAGAGGGCTCTCACACTGAGCGTCTCGCTGGAGCCCTCGCTCCGCTGATCGGTGACACTGATGTGGTCATCGACCTTCATGGTGGCGGCACGTGGTGCGTCAACGCGTTCGTCAAGCGCTTCGAAGGCTCCGAACAGCTTGCTGCCGATCTGGGCGCGCCCTTCATCAGCAATGCGCCTAATAAGCCCGGCGGTCTGACGACCTACGCCCGCTCGCTCGGAATCAAAGTCGCCAATGTTGAAGTGGGCGGGCGCTCTGTAACCTCGGCGTCCTCGCACTCGAGGTGCCCCCGGCTCCGGCTGCGAAAGCCATCGACGTGAGCGCCACGGAAGCCATACGCGCCAGAGTAGGCGGGATTTTCGTGCCCACCCTGCGCGAAGATGCTGTCGGCACCATCGTCCCAACTGGAACCGAGATGGGCAAAATACTCGACCTGCACACCCTTGCCGAGCTACAAGTCTTCACCGCTCCCTACGAACAGACCGCCATGATGCTCATGCGTCCCCAAATCTGCACCATCGAGGGCTCAGCCCTGGTGTATGTCATTGCAAAACCAGTATAGGTATGTTCTCCGGCGGTACAAACTCAACGGGCCTGGGCGATCACCCAGGCCCACGTTTTGTCTTGTGGACAAGCCTCGTCAGAACAGAACGTTGTTGAGAATTTGGTCTTTGTTGAGGGCTTAGCCGATCGGGCGGACGTGGGACGCCTGCGGACCCTTCTGACCCTGCGTCTCCGTGTACTCGACCTTCTGTCCCTCGTTGAGTGACTTGTAGCCTTCTCCCTCGATACCGCTGAAGTGCACGAACAAGTCCTTCGTGCCCTCCTCGGGGGTGATGAAACCGTACCCCTTCTCACTGCTGAACCACTTTACGGTGCCGATTGCCATTCTCCTACCACCTTTTGCTTCGACTACCACAGACCTGTACTGCTTCTGCGATGTTCATACAGTATTTCACACTTCGTGCGCAAACACAAGACCAAGTGCTCACCGATGGAATGAGAATGAATTCTCCCAACTTGGTCTGACGTGGTCGGGGG
>JBOGSE010000548.1:0-8833 GCA_050694895.1 bacterium
TCTCGCTGCCGTCCGCCAGAAAGAAAGTGCGGGTCCTGCTCGGAGCGATGCCAATCCGCCGCAGCGTCGTCTTGGGGATCAGCGAGTAAGCTGCTCCGGAATCCACCAGGCACCGCACCCTGGCAAAGCGGCGGGGGTTTGCCGGGTTCGCCACTTTCAGCGAAATGTGTGTCAGGCCCACTTTCTTCCCCATGAAAATCATCGTAGCACGGCAACTACTCTCGTGAGGTCATGCAGGGGGCTCTGGGATCGGCGCCACCTGGACAGGCCCCGCATGGAGATATCGCGACGGCAGGCGACGTCCGAGAACCGCCTCCATAGCGTGCGACGCCGCTCTGACCTTGTCTAAGTCCACGCCCGTCTCGATCCCCATCCCATGCAGCATGTAGAGAAGATCTTCGGTCGCCAGATTGCCCAATGCCCCTGGCGCAAACGGGCAGCCGCCCAGCCCGCCGGCCGAGGCATCCACCGTGGTGATCCCCATGGTCATCGATGCCAGCACGTTCGCCAGCGCGGTCCCGCGCGTGTCGTGGAAATGCACCCCGATCTTCTCCACGGGAATCTGGGGCATCAGCACTTCCAGCAGACGCTGCACCTCGGAGGGCGTGGCCGCGCCGATGGTGTCCGCGATGCCCAGGTCAGCGCATCCCATCTCGAGCAACGCAAGGGCCACGCGCAAGACGGCATCCGGTTCTACACGCCCGGTGTACGGACACCACCAGGCTGTCGAGATGTACCCTCGGACCGTGACCCCGCGGCGCATCGCATCTTTGACGATGTCACGAAACACGCGCAGCGAGCCGTCAATGCTCATCCCAATGTTGGCCTTCGCAAAAGCCTCGGAGGCCGCGGTGAACACGGCGATCGTCCGAAGCCCCGCGGACAGCGCGCGCTCCAGTCCTCTGCGGTTGGGCACCAGGGCCACACAGGCCGCGCCAGTCCGGTGGGCCACGCGGCGGGCGACCTCTTCGGTGTCGGCCATCTGCGGCACGCGGTCGGGCCGGACAAAGGATCCGACTTCGATCACGGGCAAACCGGCATCGGCGAGTCGCTCGATGAATGCGACTTTGGCCTCGAGCGGCACGACATCGGGCTCGTTCTGCAGACCGTCGCGCGGCCCCACCTCCACGACCCGGATCCTGGAGCGATCACCCTTCAAGGGTCTTGACCTCGATGACGATAGCGCCGCCTTCTATCTGGGCGCCGGGCGTCGCGTGTATCCGCTCGACCCGGCCCGCCGTTGGCGCGCGAATCACGGTTTCGATCTTCATGGCTTCAACCACGTAGAGAGGGTCGCCGGCCGCCACCGCCTGACCTTCCCGCACAAACACTCGGGTGACCACACCCGGCATCGGCGCGTGCACATCGTGGCCGGCGGTGACCGCTTTCTGGCGCTTGTCTGCGGGGCCACGCTCAAACGCGTATGTCTCGCCGTCCACGTGCAGATAGTGCGTTCTCCCGTCGCGTGCATAGTGCGCGAGAGTGGGGCGGCCGTTGCAGGTGACCGCGTACGTACCCGTCCCACGCGGTGCGACGGTCAGCGTCACCACCGCATCGCCGATCCGGACCGTGACGGGGTCGGACGCCGTGATGTCCACGCGCAGCGCCAGCCCACCAAAGGTCAGCACGATGCGCCCGGGACTCATCAGATCCTCCAGCGGCTCAGCCGCTCCCAGGGATCGGCAAAGACCGCCGCCGGGCGACCGTTGGCCGCCACCGGACCCCCGGCCTCGAGGCGGTTGGGCTCAGACAACAACGCGGCGATGGCCGAGGCTTCGGAAGTCGGCGCGGGATGCTGCCAGCGCGGCAGGTGCACCGACAGAAAGTCGGTGGACAGGTCGCCTCCCTCGAATGCGAGGAGGCGCAACACCGCACGAAGGTACGAGAGGTTCGTCCGGATACCGAGCACGACGTAGTCGTCGAGTGCCTGACGCATGCGGCGCAGGGCCGATCGGCGATCTGAGGCCCAGGCAATCACCTTGGATAGAATCGGATCATAGTGCCTGGGGATCTCCTGTCCGACCGCGATGCCCGAGTCAACCCGAATGCCGGGCATGTGCGGCTCGACCAGGTGGAGTATCTTGCCGGGAGCGGGCGCGAAGTCAGCCTCGGGATCTTCGGCGTAGATCCGGCATTCGATGGCCCATCCCCGCGCCCGAATCTCATGCTGACGGACAGCGAGCGGGTCGCCGTTGGCGATCCGCAGCTGGGCCTGGACCAAGTCCAGGCCCATCACCATCTCGGTCACCGGATGCTCGACCTGCAATCGGGTGTTCACTTCGAGAAAATAGTATCGCCGATCGCGATCCACAAGGAACTCAACCGTCCCGGCGTTGATGTAGCCGGCGGCCTGGGCGATTCGCACGGCCGCATCGCCCAGCTCGGTGCGCAGCCAGGTGTCCGCGCCGGGGGACGGCGATTCTTCGATCACCTTCTGGTGCCGGCGCTGAATGCTGCACTCACGCTCACCCAGATGCAACATGCCACCGTGCTCATCGGCGAGCACCTGCACCTCAATGTGCCTGGGATGGTCGACCCACCGCTCGATGATGAGCCGGTCGTCGCCAAACGCCGCGTGCGCCTCTCGACGAGCCGATCCCATCGCGAGATCGAAATCTTCGGGCCGCTCGACCACCCGCAGCCCTCTGCCGCCGGCCCCTGCGGCGGCCTTGAGGACCACGGGGAAGCCGATCCTCTCGGCTTCACGGCGGATCGTCTCATCGTCCGCGCGGGGGTCGTCGAATCCGGCCACCACCGGAACGCCGGCGGCTTCGGCCAGCCTCCGCGCGCGGGCCTTGTCGCCGAGAGCGGCGATAACCTCCGGCGGGGGCCCCACGAATGTGATCCCGGCATCGCGGCACGCCGCGGCAAACGCGGCGTTCTCCGCCAGGAAGCCGTAGCCGGGGTGGATCGCCTGTGCGCCGGTCTTGCGCGCCGCATCGATCACCCGGCTGATGTCTAAGTAGGAACGCGCAGCCTCAGGCGGGCCAATGTTGACGGCCTCGTCTGCGAGCCAGACATGAGGTGATGCCGCATCGGCATCAGAGAACGCGGCGACGGATTGCAGGCCCATCTCACGACAGGCGCGGATGATGCGCACCGCGATCTCGCCGCGGTTGGCGATGAGAACTTTCGTGAGCATCCTCAGCGCTGCCAGGGCGGACGTTGCTTGTCCAGAAATGCGCGCATGCCCTCCTGGGCCTCGCGGCCCGCGCGTACTCTGGCGATGAGATCGATGGTGTAGGCTCTGGCCGCCTCCCACGAGAGCTGGGGCACTTTGTGGAAGAGCTCTTTCACCCGCGCGACCGCCTCCGGCCCCGCGGCCTCCAGACTCTGGGCCCATGTGGCGATCGTGGCTTCGCGGTTTTCGTCGATTTCGTTGATCAGCCCCAGGTGCTGGGCGCGCTCTGCCCCAAACCGTTCGCCGGTGAGGGCGGCCTGCAGCAGGTGATGGCGCGCCACCTTTCTCAGCAAATAGGGGAAGACCATCGCTGGCACCAGACCAAGCCGCACTTCGGTGAGGCCAAAGACCGCGTCGGGGGTCGCCACGGCCAGGTCGCAGGCGGCCACGAACCCCAGCCCCCCGCCCAGCGCCGACCCGTGGACGGAGGCGATGACCGGCTTCGGACAAGCCACGATCGCATCAAGGACCGCGGCGAGCTGCCCGGCGCCGGCCCGATTCTCCTCAAACGAGGCATTGATTCCGCCGCGCATCCAGTTCAGGTCGGCCCCGGCGCAAAACGAGGGGCCGGCACCTTCGAGCACGACGTAGCGGATCTTCTCCAGCCCCGCGGCCTGACGAAGGACCTGTCCCACGGCGTCGATAAGCTCGGCGTCCAGCGCGTTGTGTACGTCGGGACGGTTGAGCGTGACCGACAGACGGTCACGGTAGATTTCGGTCTGCAGGACGCTGCTCACGATGCCCTCACATGCGGAAGACGCCGGGCTTCATCGCCTCGATCGGCGCATTGAGCGTGGCCGACAGGCCCAGGGCCAGCACCTCGCGAGTCCGGGCGGGATCGATCACGCCGTCATCCCACAGCCGGGCCGTGCTGTAGTAGGGGCTGCCTTCCCGCTCGTACTTCTCGAGAATGGGCCGGGCGATCGCCTCTTCCTCGTCCCTCGATAGGGTCTTCCCTTCTCGGGCCAGCTGGTCGCGCTTGACGGTGACAAGGACCCCCGCGGCCTGCTCGGGTCCCATGACGTTGATGCGGGCGTTGGGCCACATCCAGAGGAATCGGGGCTCATACGCGCGGCCGCACATGGCGTAGTTTCCGGCGCCGTACGACCCACCGATAATCACGGTGAGCCGCGGCACGCCGCAGGTCGCGACCGCGTGCACCATCTTGGCGCCCGCGCGGGCGATCCCGCCGGCTTCGTACTGCCGGCCGACGATGAAGCCCGTAATGTTCTGGAGAAAGATCAGCGGGATGCGCCGCTGGCCGCAGAGCTCGATAAAGTGAGCCGCTTTCTCAGCGCTGTCGACGAACAGCACCCCGTTGTTGGCCACGATGCCCGCCAGCATGCCGTGAAGGCGTGCGAAGCCGCACACGAGCGTGGTGCCGTAGAGCGCCTTGAACTCGCCGAAGCGGCTGCCGTCGACGATGCGGGCGATGACTTCCCGGACGTCGTACCCGCGCCGCAGGTCCGCCGGGATGATGCCGTAGATCTCCGTGGGATCGTACCCGGGGTCTTCGGGAGTGACGATGTCCAGATCGGGGGCTTTGCGACGGTTCAGCGTCGCCACGATGTCCCGCACGATCTGGAGCGCGTGCCGGTCGTCCTCCGCATAGTGATCGACGACACCCGAGCGCCGGGCGTGGACGTCGGCCCCACCCAGCTCTTCCGCGCTTACATCCTCGCCGGTCGCGGCCTTGACGAGCGGCGGTCCGCCGAGGAAGATCGTGCCCGTCCCCCTGACGATTACCGCCTCATCGCTCATTGCCGGCACGTACGCCCCGCCGGCCGTGCACGATCCGACCACGGCGGCGATCTGTGGAATCCCCGCGGCCGAGAGGCGGGCCTGGTTGTAGAAGATGCGGCCGAAATGCTCGCGGTCGGGGAAAACCTGATCCTGCAGCGGGAGGAAGGCGCCACCCGAATCTACGAGATAGACGCAGGGAAGGTGGTTCTGTAAGGCGATCTCCTGGGCGCGGAGGTGCTTCTTCACGGTCATGGGATAATAGGTGCCGCCCTTCACGGTAGCGTCGTTGGCCACAGCGATGACTTCTGTTCCGCTGACGCGGCCGATGCCCGTGACGATCCCGGCCGAGGGTGCCTCGTTCTCGTACATCTCCCATGCGGCGAGCGGCGACAATTCGAGCCATGGGGATCCGGGGTCGAGCAGCGTCTCGATGCGCTCGCGCGCCGTCAGTTTGCCTAGCTCGCGGTGACGCCGCAGGGCGCGTTCGCCGCCTCCCGTGCGAACCAGATCCAACCGGGCCCGAAGCTCGGCAACCAGCGCCTCGTTCCCCCGACGGTTGACGTTGAACTCATCGGTGCTGGTATCCGCGCGGGAGGTCATGCGATCCATCAGGCAAGTGATGGGATACACCGCGAGGGCGGCCGTCTCCTGTGCAGCAGACGGTGAGCCGCTCAAGATGCGCTGGCCGAGGGAAACGCGCTAGCGACGAGGAGGAAGCTGGTCTTCGACGATCCGCCGTATCTCTTGCAGCAGGCGCAGGGTCTCGGTCTCGAACGATTCCTGAATGAGCGTGAACTTGCCCATCTGCTCGATCGTCAGCACCGACGCGATAAGCTGGAGCTGGCGCCTCCGGCGCGCCTCCATCTCGGCCCGCAGAAGGTTCAGCTCGGTCACCTTGATGCGAATTGCGTCGTCGTCGCGTGGGGCCTGCGCGATGAGCTGGCGGATTTCGCGCGTGAGCGGCGGGACCCGACGGCCCATCTCGATCCGGATTGTCTTCAGCGCCTTGACACGCGGGAAGATCCGAACAATCTGCGCCTCGTTGAGATCGAGCTCGTCCACCAGGCGCCAGATCAGTAGGGCCTCGATGATCCGCTCGCCGCGGGGCGGCGTCGGTTCCTGCCCGGCCGCCGGCAAAGCAAGTGCCAGGGACGCGACGAGGATCGCCCCCAGAATCCGGTGCATCGCTACGGCCGCTCCATCGGTGGGGCGAACGGATCGGGCAGCGCGGCGACGCCGGCACTCCAGACATCGATCATCTCGCCCAGCGATGGCAGCGTCGTCGTCATCGTCGTGGTCACGAGCCCACGCGCGCTCGTCCGGATCGGATCGGACTGGGAAGCCGGCCGTGGCCCAACACGAACTGTGGTCGAGATCGCGAGCACCACCGCGAGCGTGGCCACAGCGGTCCCCCATGCGTAGCGTCGGGTCGAAAGCGCCGTGCGGATGCGCAGCAGCAGTGGCATCCGCTCGTCGGCCAGCCTCCGATCCAGACCCTCCATGAAATCGGACCAGAACCCCGGGGGAGCACTGAACTCGCCGGAAGTGCGGAGCCGACTGATCGTGGCTTCGATCTCAACCGCTTCGCGCCGGCATGTGGCACAGGTCGCAAGATGCTCGAGGATCGGGGCTCGCTCCGCGGGCGGGACCGGGCCGGTGGCGCCTTCGATGAGGCGCTCGAGGATGTCCTGACACCGGGGCGTCACGGCGCGCCCACCCCCTGTGCCGCCAGTACGCCACGAAGCTTCCGCAGCGCCGCGAACATCGTCGCCTTGACCGTGCCCTCCGAACAGCCCATGATCCTGGCAATGTCCACGTATGGCAGATCCTGATAGAGCCGCAAGGCCACCATCGCACGCTGGCGCGGCGGCAATACGCTGACCGCGCGGGCGACCAGACGGCCGACCTCACGGCCTTCGGTTTCGTCTTCGATCAGCGGACCGCCGCAAACAGCATCCGAGGCGTCCTCCTCGTCGGCGAGCGGCATCCGGGCCAGGCGGCTGCGCGTGTCGAGGCAGAGGTTGACGGTGATGCGGTAGAGCCAGGTGTAGACGCGCGAGCGGCCGTCAAACCTTGGAAGCGCCCTGTGGACGCGGATGAAGACCTCCTGCGTCGCATCGGCCGCGTCCTCGTGGCTGCCCAGCATGCGCCGGGCGACGCGGTACACGCCTTCGCGATACTTGATGACAAGTGCCGTGAAAGCGCTTTCCTCCCCGCGCCGAAAGGCCTCCACGAGCCTCAGGTCTTCAGCGTCCACACGCGCCTCCGTACTTCACATTATTGTAACATCTGCCCAGGAGGGAAGGTTTAGCCCGCAGCGGGGGCGCGCCCACCGGCGTTTGGCCGCCGGCGGCCCCGGGTAAGAAGGTGCTACCGGAGACCAGGGCGAAGACTCGCTTCAACCCAGGAGGGAGGATTACCCATGGCGTTCGAACTGCCCGCGTTGCCCTACCCGTACAATGCCCTCGAGCCCCACATCGATGAGCAGACGATGCGTATCCACCACGACAAACACCACGGCGCGTACGTCACGAACCTGAATAAGGCCCTGGAAAGCGCCGCCAACCTGGCCATGAAGACGATTGAGGAGTTGCTGACGAGTCTGGACGCCATTCCGGAGAACATCAGAATGGCGGTGCGGAACAACGGAGGCGGCCACTACAACCACACGATGTTCTGGGAGATCATGAAGCCCGGCGGCGGGGCGTTAGGTGGAGGGCTGGCGGCAGCCATCACCTCGACGTTCGGCTCGGTGGACAAGCTCAAGGAAGCGATCAATGGGGCAGGGGCGGGTCGATTCGGCAGCGGCTGGGCGTGGCTCGTGATCGACAAGGACGGCAAGCTGGCCGTGACAAGCACGCCGAATCAGGATACGCCGCTGTCGGCCGGACAACAGCCGGTCTTCGGCGTTGACGTGTGGGAGCATGCCTATTATCTGAAGTACCAGAACCGGCGCCCGGACTATCTGCAGGCCTGGTGGAACACGGTCAACTGGAACGAAGTTGCCGCGAGGTACGAAAGGGCGCGGAAGGTCGGCGTCCGCTAACGCTTCTTCGCGGCCCTGGATCCTCCGCGCCGGGCCGACCGGCTGTGGTGGCCACGGCCGCGTGAGCCTCGGCGTCCAAGCAGGTTTTCAAGGAACTCCTCGTGTCCGACCTCGTCGGCCAGGAGTTCGGTGATGAGACTGTACGTCACGGGGTCCTTTCCGAACGTCATCTTCGCGATGTTGTTGTAATGCTGGATCGCGGCGGCCTCTGCCTTGATCTGATCCGCGACCATCCCGTCGGCATCGCTGAAGTCCTTGCGTGGAGCGATCCACGGGCCGCCTGCTCCGGCCGCCCAGTCGCCGGGATCCACGACGGGGTTGCCCCCGAGCTCGAGAATGCGGTTGGTCAGTTTCTCAGCGTGCCCCAGCTCTTCGACCGCGTCAGCTTTAAAGTGCTCGATGAGCTCCTCGCCGTGAAATCCTTCTGCCACGATGGCGATCATCCAGAGCGAGTAGAAGACCTGCAGCTCCATAAGCATCCCACGCCGCAGCTCAGCGATGAGCGCGCTCGTGTCGAGATCGACAACCGCACGTCCGGTCGTTCCCATGACATCCTCCCACTCCATGATGATGGTTGCAGCGGTGCTGCGGTGATGGCCGTTGGACGCATAGGTATTCGAGCAGCAGCGCGCGTTTCCTCGGTGCCGTGCGCGGCGTCGCCGGTGATCGGCAGGAACCGGGCAAGTCGAGGACGAACCCGAGGCACCGCAGACTACGAAGGCAAAGGCGAGGACCATGGCGCAGCAGCTGTGCTGCCCCAATTGTGAGACTGTCATGGAACTGCGCTACCACCTGCACATGCCCGAGCATGTGTGGTACGAGTGCTCGATCTGCGGGCATCGTGCCATCCCCCGGGGCGATCA
>JBOGSE010000549.1:0-3679 GCA_050694895.1 bacterium
TGCCCTCCTGCTTCGCCGCCTCGATCGCCGGCGTGATCACGCGGGCCTCCTCGTCGCCGAGGAACCCCCCCTCGCCGGCGTGCGGATTGAGGGCCGCCACCCCGATGCGCGGGGCGTCTGCGCCGGCGCCGATCACGACTCGATGCGCCAGGCGGATCGTCCGGAGCACCCTTTCCAGGGTCAAGAGCGCAGGCACCTCACGAAGCGCAGCGTGTCCGGTGGCGCGCGCGACCCACAAGAGGTTATGAGGGTTTGCAGGATGCGGGATCACGTTCATCTCATCGTGGTCCTCGACACGCGCGAGCCGGGCGCACAAGTCGTACTCATCGCGGATCGGGTATCCGGCGCGGATCATCGCCTGCTTGTTCAGGGGAGCGAAGACGACCGCCTCGGCTGAGCCCTCAAGCGCCATCCGGGCCGCGCGCTCCAGCCACTGTGCGGCCGCCCGACCCGCGGCCGGACTCATCTCGCCGATGCTCCACGAGCGATCGGCGGGCGACAGGTCCAGGAACGGAATTCCGTTTCGCGTCATCGGGCCGGGCCGGTCGGCTGGAACCGCGGGGAGGTCCACCCGCGCGATGCGCTGGGCGTCCTTCCACACTGCGGCATCGCCGACCAGCAGGACGTCCGAGTGCGGTGCCGCTGCCGGAGCGTCGGCCAAAGCCCTGGCCAGCACCTCGGGCCCGATCCCCGTCGGATCACCGATCGCCAGGACCAGTCTCGCGTTCAGTAGAGCTCCCGTCCGACCCCCGGCTCTTCCCTGGGTCGCCATCTGAGCAGATGGGCCTCAGTTCTGCTGATCGCTTCGGTGCACAGCGCCACGATGACCGCCAGCACCAGGATGCCGCCCAGCGCCCCGGTCGTCGAGAAGAGGCCGCTGTTGTAGTTGATGAGGTAGCCCAGACCTTTGCTGGCCGCGATGAACTCCCCCACCACCGCCCCCACCAGCGCGTACGGGACACTGAGCTTGAGCCCGGTGGTGATCCAGGGGATCGCGGCGGGAAGCGTCACCTTGAACAGCACCTGCCGCTCGTTCGCCCCCATGATCCGCACCATGTTCTTCATCTCCAGGTCTGCGCCCTTGACCCCTGCATAGGTGTTGAAGAAGGTCAGGAAAGACACCACGATGATCACCAGGATGACCTTCGACATCGGTCCGATCCCAAACCAGATGATGAAGAGCGGAGCCAGGGCGATGCGCGGAATGCCGTTGAACGCGACGATGTACGGATCGAGGACCTCGGCGACCACCTCTGTGCGCGCGAGGAGAAACCCGCCCGCGATGCCGAGAAATGCCCCGATGAAGAACCCGCTAAAGGTCTCAAAGAGCGTGATCCACAGATGGTCAAAGAGAGACCCGTCCGCCGAAATCCTCCAGAGGTAGCCAAAGACCCGTGATGGGCTGGACACCCAGAAGGCATCGATTATGCGGCCCGACGTGAGCTCCCAGAGCGAGAGCAGCACGAGCCCAAAGACCACGCGGCCAAGAATGATCGTTCTACCGCGGGAGGAAGTCATTGGTCATCACGTCAGAGGGGCCCGCCCGCTTCTTCAAGATCCCGGCCTGCTCCAGGACATCCTGGGTGACCCGCACGCTGCGTACGCTCGTGCGGCCATCCGGGGTCAGGGCGGGCAGGATCGTCCGGACACCCGCAAGCAGCACCGGCGACTCGATCTCAGGCAGAAAGCGCGTCAGCGCCCCCGCTACCAGCTCGGGAGTGGTGCTCAACGCCCACTGATTGGCCCGCAGCAGCGCCCGCACCATCTTGCGGACCAGCTCGGGGTCCTTCTGGATGACATCGGGACGCGTGATGAGATTCTCCATCAGAAATTCAGGGATCGAACGGTCCTCGCCCTTGGCATTGTTCAGAAACATGATGGCATAGCCCCGGTGGATCGCCGTTTCGGGGAACGGCGTCGCCGTGAGCGCCACATCCACCCGGCGATTCTCCAGCGCGGCCAGCCATGTCGGTCCCGCACCGACGGGAATCAGCCGGACATCTTCCTGAGGCACGTATCCGGCCTTGCGGACGACAAAGGCCGCGAGATGCGCGGTGAGCGCGCCGGGCGCGGTCACCCCTATGGTGAGCCCCTTCAGCGCCTTGAGCTTCTCGGCCAGCGGAGTCTTATCTGTGATCCCCTTCGCCGCCGCCGCATCCTTGTGCATCGCCCAGTTGATGATGAGCCGGTTCATCCCGCTCATGACCAACACGAGCGGCTTCCCTTCCTGATAGACGAGGATGACATTGTCTCCCGGGGTGAAGGTGAACTCCACTTCACCGGCAATCAGGGCCTGAATGTCCGGGCCGCCGCCTCGCGTGACAATCCTCTCCACCGCCAGGCCCTCCTGGGCGAAATAGCCCTTGGCCTCAGCCAGGTAGACGGGGGTCATCGAGAGCGCCGTCGTCGGCATCGTGATCTTCACTTTCCGGAGACCCTGTGCACGACCCACAGGAGAGGACAGGGCCACCACAAGGAAGATGAACGTGACCAGCACACTAGCCAGGAGCTTTCTCATCGGGGTCTCCTTCCTTGGCCTCAGTCTTTTTGACCTCAGACAGCAACTCCTCCCACAGCCTTTCATAGATGCGGCGAAATTCCGCGTTGTCATGAATTCGATAGACGTTTCGTAGGCGCGGGATCGGCACGTCGGCGATTTGCTTGACCCTCCCGGGACGTGACGTCATGATCACCAGCCGGTCGGCCAGTGCGATCGCTTCGACCAGATCGTGGGTGATGAAGACGATGGTCTTCCGGGCGCCCTGCCACAGGTCGAGGAGTTGAGACTGCAGTATGAGCCGGGTCTGGGCGTCCAGCGGTCCAAAGGGCTCATCCATCAGGATGAGCTCGGGATCGTAGATCAGGGTCCGGATGATGTTGGCCCGCTGGCGCATCCCGCCGGACAGCTCATGCGGGTAGTGATCCTCAAACCCGCCGAGGCCGACCCGCGAGATGAGCGCCTGCGCCTTCTGCCGGCGCTCGTCTGCCGGAACGCCGCGAATCTCCAGGGCGATCTCGACATTCTGGGTAAGGGTCCGCCAGGGAAGCAGGTTGTCTCTCTGCGTGACATACCCGATCTTTGGATTGAACCTGTTCACGGGACGCTCGTGGAAGAGAATACGCCCTGAGCTTGCGGGCATAAGCCCGACGATGAGGTTTAACAGCGTGGACTTTCCGCACCCCGAGGGCCCGACGATGGTCAGGAACTCCCCCTCCTGCACCGAGAGGCTGAAGTCATCTATGGCCAGCACCCGTTTTCCCCGTGCCGTGAATTCCTTTCTGATCCCCTCAATAGAGAGGATCGAACCATTCAGGGAGTCTGGAAGACTGCTCAGGGGACCGGCAACCCCTGCACGCCTGTCATGTCTCTTCCTCCAATCCGTCGGGAGGAGCCGCCCGGACGTTGGCGGAACCCCCACGCGACACCCTTCACGCGACACCGTTTACGCGACCGACGCGCACTCTCTCACGAGGAACCCGACCAGAGGTGGAACAGTGGTTGTCGACGCGCACGCGCACATCATTGTTCCGGAGATCACCCGCGACGCCGCACCCCACGAGAGCTGGCGGCCGCGGGTGTTCTGGCAGGACGGGCAGCAGATCATCGAGTTTGGCGGCAGGCGGCTCACCTCGGCACTCCGCGAATTCGTGCACATCGACGCGCTGCTCGACGCGCAGT
>JBOGSE010000550.1:0-5405 GCA_050694895.1 bacterium
CGACTCCCGAGACAAGGACGGTGGTCACCGCTGTGACCGGTCTCTCCGGGAGGATCAGGACCGGCCGATCCGATGGCTGCACCACAACCACATCCGCTGTGACCTCCGAGAGAATCTGTCCCGTATACCGGCGGATCTTGGCTGATGCCGCGTCCAGGAGCGCCTGGATCCGGGCCATGTCGTCGGGCACCTGGAGGCCAGTCCACTCGAAGAACTCGGTCGCTGTAGCGAAAGGTCCGCTCATAGATAGGCATCCGCCGTCAGCGTTACGTTGGTGTTGGCCGAATAGACCAGCTTGAGAAACCGCCAGACCTGATCGGGCTGTAACAGATAGGCCGTGGTCACCGCCGTAGTGATGGTGATCGCCGTCAGCACGAAGGTCCCCGGAGTGGCCACGAGGGCATAGGGGATGTTGAAGTAGTTCGTCCCATCCATTGATCCCTGAATGTTCACCGTCACCGTCGGGGCAGCACCCACGGTCGAAGCGACTACCACGGCACCGCCACGACCAGGCCGGGTTCCCCGGTTGGCGACATTGGTCGAGTCCCCGATGCCGGTCTGGGCCGTCGAGAGGTTGACCACTCCATTATCGACGACAGAGATGATTGTCATTACTCTTCAGCCTTCCGTGGCCTACCGACGGGCCGTTTCTCCGCAGGAACCTCTGGTTTCACCGGCTCGGCATAGCCGGCAGCGACCATGTTCCTTGCCACGTCATCCTCGAGACTGATCTCGTCCCCGCCGACATACTCGTTGTTGAATGCCATGGGGTACAGGACCCGGACCTTCGTCTTGCCCACGTCTCTCCTTCCGAGGAGGGGGGCCGAAGCCCCCCTCCCATCTTTCCTCAATGCGCTCCTTTGCTCATGTCGCAGAATTCCTGTAGAACTTGACCGCACCGTTGGCCCCGTTGATCAGCTGCTTGCTGTCCGTCCGCACCAATGCGCGGAAGGTCACGAGGTCTGTCGAGAACGCGAAGTCGTCAGAACGATCGAACCGCATCGTGCCGACATCGCGCAGCGCGAAGTACGCCGAGAAGTCACCGAAGGCGATGGAGAAGGCGCTTACTCCCATCACCGCCACGTTCGGATCAGTGATCACCGGCCGGCCGAAGATCGTATCCGGTGCCCCAGCCTGAAGACCCTGCTGCCACAGGAAGTTACCCAGGCCCGTACCGCCGGTGTCATCCCGGATCTTCCGAATGAACGCGGCCGTCAGGTCGTTCATGACCCAGAAGCCGCGAGCTCGGTAGCCGGTGATGATCGAGTGGTACAGGTCGATGAGGTTGTTCCCGGTGACCGTGAGGGTCTGACCAACTGCTCCAGTCACGCCAGCCGTAGGAGCGTTTGCGATCCCCGTCGGCTGCGCCACACCGGTCCCTGTGACGTACGCGGTTCCGGTTGCCGTGCCGATCGAGGTTCCCACTGCCCTTGCCAGATACGGGAGCAGCAGGGTGTCGGACTGGTCCTCGAGCAGCTCACGTGATACCTGAATCAGAACGCCGTATTTGTAGGCGGTCAGTGTGACCTGCGCGAAGACCGGGTCGGACTCGAGGACCGCACCACCTTCAGCAATCAGCGTTGCCGTGCCGTGACCTGTGGTCTTCGGCACCAGCAGGTTCTCACCACTGGTCGTGGTGAACACCTGTGCGTTGGTCCGACGAACCCCGGCGGACTCGACCAGGTGCTCCTGGATCTGGTTCACGAAGCCGGTCGGGATCAATTCCGCGCCGGCGGTTGCCACGCCCTTGGTCAGGTCGTGCTGCTCGAAGCGAATCCGGCCGTCCTGTTGAACCTTGGGACCGGAGTCCATCTTGAGCGTGATAACCTTCGGAGCCCAGTTATCGGCGTCGGGCAGCCCCGCCCTGAGCCAGTTCCTGAGCCGTTCGTAGGTCGCTCTCTCATCGTCGGCCTGAACCGAGGGGGTGCGGACGATCTTCTCGAACCGCTCCCTCTGAGCGTCGGCATCCTTCGCCTGCTCCTCTTGGGTGAGCAGGTAGTCGATGCGCTCCCCAAGAGAGACGAATTTCTTGTCGAGCTCGGCATACTTCTTCTTGTCCTCGCCGGTATCTCCGTCGAGGCTCGCTTCCATCTGGTTGACCAGTTCCTTCTGCTGCTCGCGCACGTTCATGCGCTCCTCGTAGAGGGCCTGGATCAACTCTCTGGTAGTCCCCATCACACCTCCTTGAATCTCTTGCCGTAGAGCGCGGCATACCGGGCCGCCTGTTTGGCAACCTCGGCGTCGTACCCCTCGCCCTGCTTGCTCAGCTCGCGACTCAAGGTGAGCCGGTCCGCTCCGAGCGATGCAGCGGCCTCTTGGGTGCTGCGGTCGCCGGCTGAGGATGACTCGGCCTGGTGCGCTTGCAGATGCGATTCTACGGTATCGACAGATTGCTTCAAGTCTGGTGCCCCGCCCCTGCCGCCATGGAGGGCTGCCAGTGCGGCTCCTACGCCCCCAGGGTCTGCATTGTCCGGAGCGCCCCGCCAATTGGGATGATGGGGCAAGGCCCAGTGGGCTGCGGTATCGGGGTCGGAGTCGTTATTTCGCTCGAAGGCGATCTTGCGGAACTCGGCGGCATTCGAGCAGGTGCGAAGTGCGGCAGCGCCGTCCCAGTGCTCCTCCCAGCGCAGGGCCTCCGGGGGGAACTCAAGGGAGTGCAGAGCTGCGGTCGCGCCGAGATTTCGGGGAAACGGAGTAGGACCGAACTCATCGAGCACGACCTGGTGGATGGCGCGCTCCGTACGGTCCTTGTTCCAACGCTCTTGGACGACCCCAATAGAAACGCTCATCGCCCTTAGGGTGCGATCCTCCAGTAGAGGGATGATGATCTCGTCGTTGTACTGCGTCTTGGAAAGTGGGGTTTCCGTCCACAGCCCGGTCGCATCCTGGTTGATGACCCGTGGCCGGCCAAGGGGTTTCTTGCCGATCTGCGGATCCTTCCCGTGGTGATACAGCACCTGGACGCTTGCAAGGTTCTCCTTCAGCGTCTTGGTGAAGGCCCCGGGGCGCATGACGACCGCCTCCCCGAAGTCCCCGGGCATCGGGACATTGAAAGCACTCGCATAGCCCACAAGTGTCCGATGGTCACCCTCCGAGTGGAGCTCCATCTTCGACAGGTCCAGTCCGAGAGTCGAGTATTCCGGCTTCCTCATGGGCTCACCTCCGCAGGCACCTTCCCGTTCCCAGTTGGCGCTGGTGCAGGGGCTTGTCCTGCATCAGTCAAGACTTGGAAGTTCACCGGCAATACACGCCGGCTGCCACCGGGGACCGGCGGCCTATCGAGCAGCGCGAGCCAGTCGTCAACATCGATGATGCTGTTCTGAAACAGGATCTGCAAGACTTCGGCCTCGGTCTTAGAATCTGCTCTTAGCAACGCTCTTTGGTTGAGCCGCACGAACTGCCCGCGGGGAAGAAGCGTGGAAAATGCCGTCTCGTGGCGGATGATGTACGGCAGCAGAGTGAACTTGATGAATCCCAGGGTCTGTTGCTCGAGCCCCGTCCCGAACTGGGACTGATAGCCTTGGAGCCCGACCATATGGGGAGGCACGCCGTAGATCCGTGAAGCGATATCCTCGACCTGGAACTTGCGGGTATCAAGGAACTGGGCTTCCTCCGGAGTGACGGATGTCCGTACCCAGTGGCCCCCTCCGGTGAGGACCCCGGGCCGGTGGGCCCTGTCGGCTCCGGAGTGCTCGGTCTCCCAGGTCTCCCGCATGAGCTCGACGTACTCTCGGGACCGGGCCACGCCGCCTTCTTGGACCGGGAGCTCGATGACTCCGGACATGGTCTGGCCTCGCCCGAAGAAGCGGGCCCCGAACTTCTCGGCGACGAGCCCCAGCCCAATGGCCTGGCGAGCAGCCTCGACCGGCGAAATCCCCCGGAGTCCAGCCCCAGCGTTGAGCCGGATGTGCAGCACATCACCGGTCGGCGTCGACGGTGAGTACCGAGACAGTCGCTCGTCGCCGTTCCACAGGAAGTAAACGCCTCGACCATCCTTGCGCACCTGGATCCGCTGCGGATCCAGGGTCCATAGTTCGGAAGGGAATCCCATCCCGTCACGGAGTGTGATCAGGATGAAGGCGTTGCCGTCCGACAACTCGGATTCGGTCACTCGCTCGTGGAACTCGAACCAATTTGTCTCCGGGTTGGGCTGCTCCAGCCACCCCGGCGGCCGGTCCACCGGCTCTCGGACGTCACCCCGCTTTCGCACAGCGTCCGCCGGCATCCCAGCAAGCGTCCCGGAGATCAGGGTCTGACATCGGTACACAACGGACAGCCGCCGCGCCGACTCTTGGGAGATCAGCACCCCAGCATGGACCGGGTCACCGATGTCTTCTCCGGTTCCCCAGAGCTTCATCTTGTCGATCGAGTGAGACTCGGTCTGGGCTTCAGGGTAAAGCAGGGCTCGAACGAACGTTCGCAGGCTCATGCGAACCGCCCCAAAGCATCGCGTGTAGTGCCTGTCATCATGGCTACAGGACCACGAACTGCGGGGGCTCGGCCGGCACCTGTGTTGCCTGATGAACCGCGATGGCCAGGGCAATCAACAGCCGGGTCTGGGGGGTCTTGACGAACCGCCAACCCCGTTCGGTCTCCTTGGTCGAGCCCCGAAGTACGCTAGCCCGAAGGGCCGGATCGCCGTCGTGTCGGACCTGGCCGCCCTGGACCAAGCGGTGAAGTGTGGTGGAGGCGATGGACAGCCGTTCCGGCGAATGAGGAACTTCCATCATGGGGATCCCCCGGGCGAACAGGAGCTCGGCCGATCGCTGGAACTCAACCCTGTCGTAGGAGCATTCCCGAACGTCGAAGCGCTCCGAGGCGGCAACCACCAGACGCTCGTAGTGTTCGAGGGGAGTATCCCCCGATGTCCCCATCGCCGAGACGGCCACGGCGCCGTCGTCCCGAGGGGCCGCGATCGCGATGCCCCCACTCGAGCCAGCGGTGACGTGGAGCCACACAGGCTCCCCGTCCTCCACGCCACCGATATCCAGGCGCATGGCGTCCCAGTCGGGCGGTTCGATCCATGGCTTCTCGCCGAAGGTCCACACCCCGCAGGCGAAGCGGGACCACTGGGCCGGGGTTGTCGAGGGCGAGTCGTACCGCCGCCGAAGGGTTTGGATCGTATGCCACGGTGCCGGGTTGGCCCGCTCCACCAGCTTCATGTCCGACTGGTCATCGTCATCCTCCAGGCACCACTCGTGAAGGACGAAAGAGCCATCGACCGACGAAGCGCGGTTCTCCATGCCCTTGCGCTTGAAGCTGGGCAGGGCATGGGCAGCGGAACGGAGCAGGCCGAGAGGGGAAGACTCGGCCCAGCCCGCGGTCGAGATCGTGATCATCTTCCCCTGACGGGGACCCAGTCCATCGCGGAACACATGGTAGAGGTCGGCGGATCGGTGACGGTG
>JBOGSE010000551.1:0-1016 GCA_050694895.1 bacterium
TCGCCGCCCGAGCAAAATCCTTTTCCCTCGCCGGTCAGGACCAGCACCCTGACGGCGTTGTCATATCGCAGGGCCTCGAGCAGATCGCGCAGTTGCGCGTAGATATCGAAGGTCAGGGCGTTGAGGAATTGAGGCCGGTTGAAGGTCAGCGTGGCGATGCCGTCGCGCACTGTATAAAGGAAGTCGTAGTCCATCGTGGGTTCCCTCACTGGCTCGCGTGCTCCCGGCATCTTTCACTACACGGCCACGGAGTCCTGTCCCGCGCCCGTTCAGCTCGCGGTGGACAGGTGAGGCGGATCCATGATGCACAGGTCGGCGCGGCCCGCTGCGAGGATCGAATTGACCTCGTCGGCCGTCACGAGATAGCCTCCAACCATGGTTGGCACTCGTGTCTCGTTGCGGATGCGGTCGCTCACCGCGGTGAGGTACCCGCGGCCGTAGGAGGGGTGCGCGTTGTGTACCGTCTGCCCGGCCATGACGTGAATCAGATCGGCGCCCTGCTCGCCAAGCATCCGTACACACGCGACGGCGTCTTCAGGGGAGAGGCCGCGCCGAGCGCAGTCCTCGGCGGTGAAGGTGACGCCCAGAGGCCGGTCGGCCGGCCAGACGCTTCGCACCGCCGCGAGCACCTCGAGCGGGAAGCGCATGCGATTGAGGGAGCCACCTCCGTACCCGTCGGTGCGTCTGTTGGTAAGCGGCGAGATGAAGCTGGCGAGCAGGTAGCCCGCGGCGCAGTGGATGATCAGCATATCGAACCCGGCGTCGCGCGCAAACACGGCGGCCTGCGCGAAGGCGTCGCGCACCCGGTCCATGTCCGCCCGGTCCATTTCCTTCGGTGTCTGGCTCTGGGGCGTATAGGGGACAGGAGACACCGAGAGAAGCGGCCACGCGCCCGCCGCAAGCGGCCGGTCCAGACCCTCGGCCCGCGGACGGGTGGCGCCGCGCCGACCGGCATGATTCAGGACGGCGGCAAATCGCACCTCGGGGTGCGCGCGCGCCGCGGCGACGATCTCCTT
>JBOGSE010000552.1:0-5653 GCA_050694895.1 bacterium
CGCTCGATGTCGGCGGGGTTGAACTCCCGCCCGCCGTGGCAGGAACGATTTTCGGAATGATCCAGCCGTCCGTGTCCCTTGACACGCTGCCGTTCCCACTCGCGATCGATCGCATATCGACGGGAGATGGACGCGTGGTCGTTGCCGCGCGGGTCGTGGGTGCGGAGCCGTGACCCGCCGCGTGCTAATTGCCGCCGTCGTCCTCGGCGCGATCGCGGCCGCCGTCGTGCTCGGCATGCGCGGGCGCTTCGAGTCCAGATATCGAAAGGTCGAGATCGTCCTGGACGGACAGGATTGGGTGACATTGATCCGCCGCGAGGGCGGCAACGTCGGGCAGGTGATGAGCGATCTCCGCCGACGGGGTGCGGCGTCGGTCGCTCTACCTGACCTCACCCTGAAGCAACTCGCCGAGGAAGGCGTGATTACCTACAGCGGCGGCGGACCGCTTCAGGCGCTGGCCCGGGTGGCGCAGATCGACGAGCCGTTTCGCTCGATGGCCGTCGCGGGCCGCCTGCGTCCAGGCGCGGTGTACATCAGCGGCCCGCCAGAGGCGTTGGCATTCGTTACCGAGCGCCTGCGGACCCTTGTGGGGCAGTCCCGCGTCCGCCCTCTGCGCGGTGCCATCGAGGTCCTCGGGACGCAACTCGATCTAGAGGAGCTCGGGCTCGGCTTTCGCCAGGCCGAGGCTCTTCCACTGATGCGGTCGGGATTTGAGATCGTTCTACGCCCGCGGAATTTCCGCGGGCTCACCCCCGCGAGCCTGCACGCCCTCGCCGGCAGTTATGGAGCCGTTGCCCCATTCCCCACGCTCATCTTTGCGCTCAGCGAGGTTCAAGGCTACGAGGGGTTGATCGACCAGGCAGCGGAGGAGTACGAGCGCATCGGCGCGCTGTTCGGCCGGATCGAGGTCTTCTCGGTGCGGCGCAAGCAGAAGGGCGAGGATCGGCTGACGGCGCTGATGCGTCCCGAGGTCGTGCGGGTGTTCAGCATTACGCCCGAAGAGTTGCAGATGCTGCGGCCGGCGGACGTCGTCGACCGGTTCGTCCGCGCCGCTCAGGAGCGCAACCTTCGGGTCCTCTATGTACGCCCGCTGCTTTTCACGCCCGCGGGCATGTCTGCACTGGACACCAATATCGAACTGGTGGAGACCATTGGCCGGCGGCTGCGTGGATTCGGCTTCTCGCTGGGCCGGGCCGGACCACTCGAGCCGCTGGCACCCCCGCGGCCGCTCATGTGGGTCGTCGCGCTTGGAGCCGCCGCGCTCGGTGTCCTCGTGGTGCTCGACATCGCGCGGGTGCTCGGCCTTCGGCTCCCCGCGGTCGTGGCCGCAGGTGCCGTACTTGCCGCAACCGCTGGGACGGTCGCCGCCGGCTTCACAGCGTTCGAGGGCCTCTGGCGCCAGTTGCTGGCGCTGGCAACCGCGGTGGCCGGTGCCGCCGGTGCGACGGTGTGGGCTATGCCGCGGGAGGGTGTTCGACGCCGGCCCGTCACGGCCGCGCTTGAAGGGTACGCAACGCTGCTCCGCGCGCTGGCGATCGCCGTCGTTGCGGGCCTGTTTGTGGCCGCGCTGCTCAGCCAGTGGGCGTTCATGCTGGCCATCTCTACCTTTCTAGGCGTCAAGGCCGCGCATGTGATCCCCATCGCGGTCGCGGGTGTCTGGCTCGTCTTTCTTCAGCGGCCGCCCGGGGGATGGAGGGCCGCGTGGCGCGAGGGGGCGGTGTGGATCGGGCATCCCCTTCGGATCGGGACCGCGCTCGCCGTCCTGGTCATTGCGCTGGCGGGCGTCATGCTGCTGGCGCGCACCGGGAACATCAGTCTCCCGCTTGCCGAAGTTGAGGCGCAGCTCCGCACAACCCTCGAGGACATTCTCGTCGCCCGTCCTCGTACCAAAGAGTTTCTCATCGGATACCCCGCACTGGTTGTCGCGGGTATGGCCACCGCGCTGCGGTGGCGCAGGACCGCGCTGGCAGCCGCGCTCATCGGGACGATCGGAACCGCGGGGGCGATCAACTCGTTTGCCCACGCGCACACGCCGCTCCTCTACACACTCTGGCGGACCGGCAACGCATTGCTGCTCGGCATCGTCGTGGCGCTTCCGCTCGTGCTGGTGCTGCTCTGGATCGACCGGCGCCAGACCGCATCCTAGTCAGCGGGTATTACGGGTTCGGCAATCTCGGCGACGAGGCCGTCCTGGCCGGGTTGCTGGCTGAACTTCGTGCGCGCCGGCCGGATGCGCAGATCACCGTGCTTTCGGCAGACCCAGCAGGCACCGGCGCGCTGCACGACGTGGAGGCCTGGCCTCGTGGTCCGGCTGCGGTCTGGCGTGCGCTGCGACACGCGCGTCTGCTGATCAGCGGCGGTGGGTCGCTGATACAAGATGTCACCAGTGCGCGCAGCGCGGTGTACTACCTCGGCGTGATCGCGGCGGCTTCGGCCCGCCGCGTCCCGACGGCGGTGATTGGGCAGGGGATTGGGCCCATTCGCCGACCGTGGGTGCGCGCCCTGACGCGGTGGACATTCAATCGGACCCACGCGATCAGCCTCCGTGATGCAGAATCCGTGCAGACACTCTCCGCCCTCGGAGTGACCCGACCGGTGCACCTGGGGGCCGACCTGGCGGTCTTGATGCCGCCGGCACCGCCGGTGCGCGTACGCGAAGTCCTCACGCGGCTCGATCTGGACACGGCGGCGGCTCGCTTAGGCATCGCGGTACGCCCGTGGCCAGGTCTAAATCCGGTGACCGTTGGAGGGGAGATTCGGCGGTTCGCGGAGCCTCGGAAGGCCGCCGTGGTGGTCTTCCCCTTCGACCGCCTGCGTGATCGGGCGGTGAGTGAGGCCGTGGCGTCTGCGGCCGGCGGCCACCTCGTTGAGGCCGCCTCACCTCAAAACCTGCTCGGTCTCATCGGCGCCATGGATCTCGTCGTCGGGGTGAGGTTGCACGCTTTGATATTTGCGGCGTCGCAGGGTGTCCCCGCGCTGGGCCTGACGTACGATCCGAAAGTCTCCGCGTTCGCATCACAGCAGGGTCTGCCTGCGCTGCCCACAGGAGCACCCGCCGCGGCCTTCCACGAGGCTTTGACAGCCGCCTGGGAGGGCCGGGAGGCCCTTCGCACCCATCTCCAGACGGCCCGCCCCGCCCTGCGCCGCGCGGCCGCAGAGGCCGTGGGCGTGGCCGCGGACCTGCTGATGGCACCCGTCAAACCATAGGGCAGGAGTTCACCGAAACGGGCATAATACGATAGGATTAGCCTGCAGAATTCGTCGCAGCATTCGAGGAGGCATCCTTCAGCATGCCGGAGGTGCTCAAGGTCTCCGCCGAGTCAAAACCGAAGGCCGTCGCAGGAGCGGTGGCGGCGGTAGTGCGGGAGAAAGGAATGGTCGAGCTTCAGGCAATCGGCGCGGGAGCGGTGAATCAGGCGGTCAAGGCAATCGCCATCAGCCGCGGATTTGTGGCGCCCAACGGCATCGACCTCATCACGATCCCCGCGTTCACGAAAGTGGAAATCGACGGTGAGGAGCGCACGGCGATCAAGTTCCTCGTCGAGGCGCGCTGACCCGCGTGGATGGGCCCACCGCCTACGGTGAGCTGAAGCTCTTCTGCGGTACCTCAGTCCCCAATCTGGGTCGGGAGATTGCCGAGTACCTTCGGATGGCGCCGGGGCGCGTGACGCTCCAGCGTTTTGCCGACGGGGAGATCTACTGCCGCTACGAGGAAAACGCCCGCGGCGAGGATGCCTTCGTCGTACAGTCCACGTGCCATCCCGTCAACGAGCATCTGATGGAGCTGCTCATCATGATCGACGCGCTGCGGCGCGCATCGGCGGGGCGGATCACGGCGGTCATCCCATACTACGGCTACGCGCGAATGGACAAGAAGGAGGCTCCTCGCGAGCCGATCACGGGGCGGCTGGTAGCGGATCTGCTCACCACGGCCGGCGCCCACCGAGTGCTGACGCTGGATCTGCACGCGGGACAGATCGAAGGCTTCTTCAATATCCCGGTGGATCACCTTCGCGCGTTGCCCTTGTTCGCCAATTATCTGGCGCGCAAAGGCCTTGCCAATGGTGTTGTGGTCGCACCCGATGACGGCGCGGTCCGTCGCAGCAAGCAACTCGCCGACCGGCTCGACCTGCCGCTCGCGGTCATCTTCGCACGCCGCCCCGGTCCCGACCTCAAGGAGCCCATCCAGGTCGTCGGCGAAGTAGAGGGCCGCACGCCCATTCTCATCGAGGACATCATCGACACCGCCGGAACCGTCACACAGGCCGTCGACGTGCTGCTCGCCAAGGGGTGCGTGCCGGAGGTGCACGTGTGCGCCACCCACGCGGTGTTCGCCGGCCCGGCATTTGAGCGGCTCAGCCGGCATGAGATTCTCGAGGTCATCGTCACCAATACGATCCCCCTCCCAGCCGACCGGACGATCCCCAAGGTGATGGTGCTGTCCGCGGCCCCGCTGCTGGCGGAGGCGATCCGGCGCATCCACCTCAATCAGTCGGTGAGTCTGCTCTTCACCTGACGCCCGGCAGTGGCATCCGTCCGGACACGCTACGCCCCCTCACCCACAGGATACCTGCACATCGGCGGCGCCTGGACGGCGTTCTTCAACTGGCTGCACACCCGCCATCACCGCGGTGTCTTCATCCTCCGCATCGAGGACACCGATCGGTCCCGCTCGACCCAGGCCTTCGAGGCCGCGATTCTCGAAGATTTCCGCTGGCTCGGCATCACCTGGGACGAAGGCCCTGACGTCGGCGGGCCGGTGGGTCCGTACCGGCAGACCGAGCGCGCCGATCTCTATACGCGCTATGCACGTGAGCTCGTGGAGCGGAGCGCGGCCTACCCGTGTTACTGCACGCCGGAAGAGCTCGAGGCAGAACGAAAGCAGGCCGAATCAGAGCGACGCTCCTACCGCTACTCGGGCCGGTGCCGGAATCGCACGCCCCAGGAGCGCGCGGCGCTGGAGGCGGCCGGACGCCGGCCATCGCTGCGGTTGCGGGTCAAGGATCTGCCCGAGCCGATCCTGGTTGACGATCTCATCCGGGGCCGCGTGGTGTTCGAGCCCGAGCACCTGGATGACTACATCATCGTCCGATCGGACGGGACCGCCCTCTACAACTTTGCCAACGTGGTTGACGATCACCTCATGGGGATCACGCACATCATTCGCGCCAGCGAGCATCTCTCCAACACGCCCCGGCAGCTCGTCATGTACGAGGCTCTGGGATGGACTCCTCCGGCATTCGCCCATCTCCCGGTGATCGTGGGCGCCGACCGTAAGAAACTCAGCAAACGCCACGGCGACACGGCGGTGCGCGAATACCGCGAGCGGGGCTATCTGCCCGAAGCCATCCTCAATTTCTTCGCGCTGATGGCGTGGCATCCTGAGGCGGAGCGCGAGGTGTACACTATCGACGAGCTGATCGCCGGCTTTCGCATCGAGGAGATCGGCCGCTCGTCGCCGCTCTTCGACCTCGAAAAGCTGACGTGGCTGAACGGCGTGTACATGCGGCGGCTCACGGAGCAGGATCCCGACCGCGTCGTCAGACTCTGCGCCGGCATCCTGCAGCGCGAAGGCCTGCTGGACGGGACGTTCACCGCCGACCGCCAGCAGTACCTGCGCAAGGTCCTCGAAGTCATTGGCGATCGGCTCAAG
>JBOGSE010000553.1:0-5710 GCA_050694895.1 bacterium
TCTCCCGTCGATATGCGATCGATCGCGAGTGGGAACGGCAGCGTGTCAAGGGACACGGACGGCTGGATCATTCCGAAAATCGTTCCTGCCACGGCGGGCGGGAGTTCAACCCCGCCGACATCGAGCGACGTCACACGGAACCGGAGATCGCGCCCGGAGGCGACGAACTGGCCGCTGACGCGCGCCGTCACCTCCAGGGCGCCGGCTCGAACCATTCCGGTAGCCGTCACGCCCGCGGCATCAATGGTCACCGCTGGACTCTGCACACCCCGCGCCCGCAGGAACCGCTCCACGTCTTCGCCGCCGATCGTCACGGTGAGGTCTCCCGCGCGCGCCCCCACCAACAGCCGGCCGTCCGCCGGCGATCGCGATAGGGTCACGCCCGTCAGCGAAGCTCTCAGACGCTCGGCGGTGAGGTCACCGAGCCTGATCCCCCGGGCGTCGAGGTCAAGCCGATTGATCCGCCCGAACAGATAGGCGAAGGCGGTCGTGCGGGCCCTGACCCACAGAGAACCGGCCGGCTCTACGAGCGGACGCAGTACCTGGGCGAGCTGGCGCTCGGCGAGCCTCGACGGCACCCACACGGCGAGGGCGCCGACGGCGACCGCCAGGCCGATCAGGAGCCATGCGCGTCCTCGCACGCCGGCTAGCGCCGACCCGACGCCGCGCGCTCCGACGCCGCACTGAGCTCGGCGTCGATGAACCGGTCCAGGTGGCCGTCGAGGACCCCGCCGGTGTCCCCGGTCTCAACCTCGGTGCGATGGTCTTTCACGAGTTGATAGGGGTGCAGCACGTAGGAACGAATCTGATTGCCCCAGGCCGCCTCGCGATGCTCGCCCCGCAGTTCAGCCATCTGCTCCTTTTGCTTGGCCTCCGCGGCCTCGACCAGCCGCGCCCGAAGGACCCGCAGTGCCGTCAGCCTGTTCGCGTGCTGCGACCGCTCGTTCTGGCACTGCACCACGATCCCCGTCGGCAGATGCGTGATCCGGACGGCCGTCTCGACCTTGTTGACATTCTGCCCGCCCGCGCCGCCGGCCCGGTAGGTCTCGACGCGGATCTCGTCGTCACGGATCTCCACGTCCACGTCCTCGACCTCGGGGATGACGTCCACCAGGGCAAAGGACGTGTGCCGGCGATGCGCGGCGTCGAACGGTGAGAGCCGCACGAGCCGGTGCACGCCCCGCTCTTCCCGCAGATACCCGTAGGCATACGGCCCCGCGATGATAGCCGTGACGCTCTTGATGCCGGCTTCCTCACCGGGCGAGAGGTCCACGATCTCCGATCGAAACCCCCGGTGCTCCACCCACCGCAGGTACATGCGGAGCAGCATCTCGGTCCAGTCTTGCGACTCGGTCCCTCCGGCGCCGGCGTGAATCGAGAGGATGGCGTTGAACTGGTCGTGCGGTCCTGAGAGCAGTGCGGCGGTCTCGAGCTCGTCCAGGGCCGACGAGGCCGCGCGCGCCTCGTCTCCAAGATCCTTGAGGTCGATGCCGTCGGGGGATTCGGCCGCGAGTTCCATCATGACCTCGAGATCGTCCAGGCGCCGCTCCAGCCCCGCGATACTGTCAACCGTGGTCCGCAGCTGGCTCAACTCCTGACCCACCGCTCGGGCGCGGTCTGGATCGGCCCACAACGTGGGCTCCTGCATGGCCTCTTCGAGTGCGGTGATCCGGGCGTGCTTGCCCGGGAGGTCAAAGATGCCCCCGGAGGTCCTGGAGGCGGCGGCAGCTCTCCTTGAGCTGCGTGTGCAACTCTTCGAGATGAATCATGGCCTGTAGTATAGCAGATGTCAGCGGACTTCCTGCCAGGAGATCGGCGCCACGGCCACGCCCCGCGCGCCGTCGGCCAGCCGGATGCCAGCGGTTCGCATCACGGCAGGATCGTACCGGATGACGACGGTCCCCCCGCCGTTGCGAAAGCCCACGCCCGGACCCGCGGCCAGCAGGCTGCCGGCGATGTCCACGAACGCGTCCCGGTGCACGTCAAATGTGCCGCTGGCGAACACCAGCCCCTCGGTGGCAAACTTTGCGTTCGGGCCGATGAGGATGACCCCTCCTCCCCGCGTCACCACCCCTGGAAGACGCTCGGCCCCCGGAGGCCGCCCGGCTGTGTCGCCTTGCCTCACCTGCAGGCGGGCCTTGCTCTGCAGCACCAGGCTTCCGTCCACGATCAGCGCGCCATTATCGATCGCCAGCCGCTGCCCGCTCGCCAGGGTGAGGTTGCCGACCATGTAGACGACCCCGCGCAGGGCCGTGACCCGTGCATAGGGGTCGTTCAGATGGTCGAGGATGCGGCCGATCTCTCCCGCCGTGTAGACGCTCCCCTCTTTGCCCTCCCAGCCAAGGGCTTTGTGGAGTGCGGCGTTCTCGCGGTTGCGGGCCGCGAGAGCGCGGTAGTGTTCGAAGTCCACCGCGGGCAGATCAATCCGGTCTCCAGTCCTGAAGCTGCGCACATATGTGCCGGGCACGAAGGACGACAGGCTACTCGGGTCAGTCACCCGCTTGCGGCCGTCGCGTACGTGGACCGGCGCGCCGTCTAGCAACGTGAGACTTCCGATCGCGTCAACGAAGGCCGGATCGGCGGGATGCGGCGCGGCGGGAAATCCAAAGAGTTCGTGATCGCGGACCGTACCGCTCGTCAGATCTAGCGCGATGCTTTCGAGCGCGTTCAGCCGCACCCGCTGATCCCGGACCCAGATCTCCCCACCGGCGGCCAGATGTCCGCCCGGTCGCTCGCAGGGCCGCGCGCCCGGCTGCAAAGGCACGAGATACGTTCTCGCCTCGCCGTCGAGCCAGACGGCGCCCCGGCTGAAGAGCGGATAGCGTAGCGCCCCCGGGGTGAGGCGAGCGACCATGCGGATCTCTCGGACCGTGCTGGCAACCTCACCCTGGCCGGTCAGTGCCAGATGGCCATCGTTCTCGTCCGCGATGCGAATCCGGACTTCGCCGTCCAGTGCCCCCACACGATAGACCTCGCGGTGGTCGGTGGGCCGCCAACCTACGCCGCCCACCCCCCCCGGCTCAGCGCTGTTCTCCAGCAGCCAGACCGCCCGGGCGAGCGCTGCTTCGGCCAGGTAGAAGGCCGCCGTCTTCCGATACCGCGCGCCCCCGGCTGCCTGCTGCCCGTGCATCATCGACACGAAGGTGAACGCATTGATCGTGAGGATGAAAAGGACCAGGAGCACAATGAGCAAGACGTGTCCCCGTGTACCCTCACAGCCTCGCGCGCGCCCGTGCCGCATGGTCTATCGCCTGGGATCGCGGACGAGCGTTGTCAGGCTCAGGCTCCGGTCCTGACCTCGTTCTTGCCAGGTCACGGTGGCCGTCACCTCGCGGAGGCCCGGCCGCACCTCGCTCGTCTTTGTCTGCCACCGATATCCTGGGAAAGCCGGATCGGTCGACTCTGGTCCTTCGTCCCCGAGCACGCACGGCGACCTCGACGCTTCGAGGCGCTGCTGCGCCAGCGCGACCGCGCCGCTCATCCGCCGGGCCATCGCCCCGGCCAAGAAGCCGGTGGAGTACAAGCCAATGATCGCTGCTGCGGCAATGGACAAGATGGCCATAGCGACCAGAACTTCTATCAAGGTCAGGCCACACGCGTCGCGATGCTGTTCTCGCAGCCCGGGGTCCAAAGTGCGAGCTAAACTCGGAGATGCGACTTTCGGTCTATAGTTGCTCCACATGCCCGAAGTCCTCGCCTAACAGCGGCGGGCGCTCGAAAAGCAGTGCAGTTGGACGGATTGCTCCTCTCCGCATTTGCTCCATATCAAGTGCGATACGCAAGACGCGAACGATGAGGTGCCCATCGGTGTGGCGCTTGAGCATCTTCGCGACCAGTTGCCGGCCCCGAAAGAAGCTACACTTTGCGGGAGAAAGGAGGGAGTCCACTAACTGCCACTGTTCTGGCTTGTCTCTATGGAGTTCCCGCACTTTCGCAAAAGTCGTGCCGGTAGGACCCGGCGTCTCTCCGGAGTGCTCACTCAGCTCCATGACGAAATACGCGAGGCTGCCCTGTATCCAGCTTTGCTCAGACCGAACCAGGCGCTATCGTCGAAAAAGGCCTCCGCTGCACTGAGCGGTCTGAGGCGAATGGGATGCTCGCGAGTCTCTCCGTACGGTATGACGAGGCCTTGGTGCACGAGTGACGAAAGGCCCTGCACGATCTCCTCGCGCGAAACGGACTGATTCGAATGATGAAGGCGGTACGCCGCATCCGCATGGTTTAGGATTTCGAGGATGATCACAATCGATTCGACGTCATCCTGAAGGACATCAAGCACCATCCGCTCCATCTTGGTGAGTTTTCGGGGCATGGTCTCCTCGTGATCAAGCTCGTTGCGGCCGGCGTCTGTGAAGTCAGGTCGAAAGTGGCCTTGGAGAAGATCGCGGTACGAGTTATTCGAGCGATCGATCATGTGCGATACAATCCGGTCCCCGTGAAGCGCGCCGAGGACGGCCCGGTGGCTTTCCCAGCCCCCTAAGCCTTCCGCCAGCGACAGCCCGGAATGGGTGTGTCCGTACCACCACGCTAATGGATCGCTCCGCAGGTCTGCGACGAGTTCGGTCAGGCGTGGACTTTGCGCGCTGAACGTCCAGCGCCTCACATCTTGAATCCAGGGAACGACAGGATTCATCAGGCGCTTTCCAGTGTCCGTAAGCGCATACCACGCTTCTCTCATTTCCGCCAATGTCGGGTTGGCCAGCAGCGGGCCAAGCTCACTGTAGTCGCCATGGCAAGTAATCAAACCTGCCGAGATGGAGCGCTTCAGACCAAGAAGTACCTGCTGTTCGCTCACATCGAGACGCTCAAACCAGAACCGCGCCATAATGTCATCCAGGCCCAGGAGGTTAATGATCGCAGAAAATGGGAAGGGCTCGATTTCCAGAGGGTAGAGCACAATCAGATCATAGATGCTGACTCGTATCCCGCCGCTGTCAACTACAGGAGAAGGCAAGCTCATCTGGTCAGCCATTCCAGCAATTGTTTGAGCGTACCTTTTCGAAAATGGGCATCGATAACTCTCCCAGCCTGGTCTCTGAACATATGATAGCCAACGATGGCACCATCGCTCAATCGCTGGAAAACGATTTTGACGCTTTCCGTTGCGCCTCGTCTGGCAAACTCTCGTGACACTACTTTAGCCGTCTGTTCTGTGAGAACCTTCCATCCTTGCTGTGTGTTAACGAGATGAAAAGTGAGCTGACCGAATGCCGAACCTGCGTCGGGCATTCCAGGGGTGCCCATATTGCGGCCCTGGAACATGAAGGCCATCGCGAGTACCGTGATCATTCCAAACTGGACGGTTATCGCTGCGTCTTCGAGTGCGCGATACGCCTCAACCATCTTCTCATAGAACTCCTTGAGCTTAGCTTTAGCGTAGTCAGCGCCATTTTTGAGCCATTCCAGCACTTGGTCCTGAATCGATGCTCCATCCGGATCCGTAAACCTCAATGGGTTAGCGGTAGCGTAGGCATAGAAGTTGAGGCTCGCGGGGTCAAAGTGCATGTCCTGAATCAGATCCTCGCTCAACCACCGTCCAACGGTCGGATCGTAGAACCGCGCTCCCATGTGGTAGAGGCCGGTCGCGGCATCCATCTCCGCGCCCGTGTACCGGTACTTTCCGTAGGCCAAGCCCGCGTCCGTCCGCAGATTTCCCCACGCGTCGTAGAGCATCGAGAACAGGACGGCCCCGCTCGGATCGGTGAGAGCT
>JBOGSE010000554.1:0-2051 GCA_050694895.1 bacterium
CCGGGTTGTGGGCGCAGCCCGCTCAATCGCCCATCGGGGCGCCCGGCGATGCAACGCATTCGCTCGAATTCGGGGGCCGCACGCGCACGTACCTGCTCCACCTGCCTCCGGCGATCGCCACCCCGAATCCGCTGCCGCTCGTGATCCTGCTGCACGGAGGCGGCGGCAACGGCCCGGGCGCGGCCCGCATCAGCAATATGAGCGCCACGGCGGACCGAGAAGGCTTCGCGGTGGTGTATCCCAATGGCACCGGGATTTTTCCCAACGTCTTGCTGACGTGGAACGCCGGCAATTGCTGCGCCTACGCGCAGAACAACAACATCGACGATGTGGGATTCTTGAAGGCGCTCATCGAGCGGCTGACCACAACGCTGCCGGTTGATCGCAGGCGGGTGTTCATCACCGGGATCTCCAACGGCGGGATGATGGCGTACCGCGCGGGCTGCGAGCTCGCGAACAGCATCGCGGCGATGGCGCCCGTCGCGGGGGCGCAGAATCTGGAGAGCTGCCGCCCCTCTGACGCGGTCTCCCTGGTTGTGTTTCATGGCACCGAGGACCAGTACGTGTTGTACGAGGGAGGGCAGACGCGGAGCCGGATCGGCGGCGGGAGAATCGACCGGCCCGTCTCCTACGCGGTCTCGTTCTGGGCGCAGCACAACGCGTGCAGGCGCGTCCCGGAGCGGGTTGAGCGCGGCAACGTGGTGCGAGAATCGTATCGAGACTGCCGGGGCGGCACCGAGGTGGTGCTCTACGCGATCAAGGGCGCCGGGCACGCCTGGCCCGGTGGAACACCCGGCCTCTCGTTGGGTGGTCTCGCCGGCGATGAGCCGACGAACGACATTTCGGCAACCGACGTTATGTGGGAGTTCTTCGCGGCCCATCCCAAGCGCCGCTGACCGTCGAGCAAGCCACCTCGCCGCGGAGCCGCCGCGTCCCGCACAGGATAATAGCCGTCGGACGCAAAAAGGCGTCCAGCATGATGCCGGCCGCAACGCCTTCCCTCATGCGCGCGCTTGAACTTCGCAGCTATGGCGCCGGGCCCAAGAACCTCGAGGTAGTCCAAAGACCGGTTCCCCAACCCGGTCCGGGTCAGGTGTTGGTGCGGATCGCGGCTTCCCCAATCAATCCTTCTGATCTGGCATTCATGAGCGGAGTGTACGGCGTCCTCAAGCCGTTGCCGGTTGTTCCGGGCATCGAAGCGAGCGGTACGGTTGTTGCCGCGGGGAGGGGTTTGTACCCGCGCTTCCTGGTTGGAAAGCGGGTGGCATGCGCCGCGGGCGAAGGTGACGGCGCGTGGGCCGAGTACATGGTCACACGCGCGATGCAGTGCATGCCCTTGCCCGGTACGGTGAGCCTGGAGCAGGGCGCGATGTCCATCGTCAACCCGCTGACGGCATGGGCGCTGATGGAGATCGCACGCAAAGAACGCCATCGGGGCGTCGTCCAGACGGCCGCCGCCAGTGCGCTCGGCAAGATGATCCTTCGGCTTGGTTTGAGGCGGCGTACGCCCGTCATTCACATCGTCCGGCGACCGGCGCAGGTTGAACTGCTTCGTGCGTTGGGCGCCGGCGCCGACGTCGTGCTGGACAGCAGCGAGCCGGATTTCGAGGAGCGCTTGCGCGCGGCCGCTCGCCGCTGGCATGCCACGATCGCGTTCGACGCTGTTGCCGGCGCGATGACGGGGCGGATTGTGCAGGCGCTGCCAAAGCGCAGCAAAGTTATCGTGTACGGCGGCCTCTCACCGGAAGCGTGTCATGTTGACGCCCGGCAATTCATCTTCGAGCACAAGCGCGTCCAGGGCTTTTGGCTCTCGCAGCCCGCGCCGCTCTCCACGATCGACCTTCTGCGCGGAATCGCGGCGGTGCGGTCAGGGTTGGCGGCCGACTTTCAGAGCGAGGTGCGTCTGCGTCTACCGCTGGAAGCCGCCACCCAGGGATTGGAACAGTACGCCGCCCAGATGACCGAAGGCAAGGTCCTCCTCATGCCGCAGACCGGTGCCGTGTAGGGCAGGTTCACCAGCCCAGGGGCGAGCGAACGCTAGCCGGGCGGCC
>JBOGSE010000555.1:0-1360 GCA_050694895.1 bacterium
CTCGTCATCTCGGCGCCGAGCCGCAGCGGCACGACGCACCTGACGGTCGAGACCATCCTGCAGGGCTACGGCTGGCAGAAGGGGTGGGAGCTGCTGCTCCAGATGGGCGGGAACATGGGCGCCATCACGGAGCGGTCGTTCGGTGTCCCCGAGGCCGTGGTCGCGGGACACTACGGCATCGGCGTGGTCATCGACTTCTTCGGCCTCTCGGCGATCGCGTCGGGGCAACCGATCGAGTTCGTCTATCCGTCCCTGACCGCGATCGTGCCGGCCAACGTCGGTATCATCAAGGGCGGCCCAAATCCGGAAGGTGCGCGTCGGTTCATCAACTATCTGCTGAGTGACGACGGCCAGCGGCTGCTCTTCAAACCCGAGATCGGGCGGCTGCCGGTGCGGACGACCCTCTACGCCGAGGCCCCGAAGGGCATGCCCAACCCATTCAGGATGTCGGCCGGGGTGCAGTTCAACGCCGACCTCTCGGCGGGCCGCTACAACGTCACCAACCGGATGTTCGACCAGATCGTCACGTTCCGCCATGCCGAACTCAAGCGCGCGTGGGAAGCCGTCTATCGCGCCGAACGGGCGATCGAGGCGGCCCGCAACGCCGGGCGGGACGTGACCGAGGCGGAGCGGATGCTGCTCCAGGCACGCGCATCCGCCCGGTACGTGCATGTGAGCGAGCGCATGGCCGCGGAGGTCAGCGGCGGCATGGAGCGCGACGCGGCCTACCGCAGCGCCAAGGAGCGCGAGTGGGGCGAGGTGGCGCGAGAGTCGTATGCCCGCGCGGCCCGTCTGGCGGCGCAGGCCGAGGAGACGCTGCGGCGGCGCTAGCGGTACGGCCGCACCTGCCGACCAGGTGGCGCGTGTCCGTCGATCCCGGGCACGCGGCCCTGATGGTCGCGCTGCTGGCGATCCTCGGCGTGTTCGTTGTCCTGCCGATCGCCGCGGTCCTCAAGGTCGCCCTGACCGGGGCCAGCGGCGGCCTGACGTTTGCGCACTTGGTGCGGTTCTTCGAAAATCCCCTCTACATTGAGTCGCTGACCAACAGCCTGCTCGCTGGCGTCTGGGCCGTCGTTCTCAGCACGGCCCTCGCGCTGCCGCTGGCGTTTATCGTCGCGCGATACGACTTCCCCGGCCGGATGCTGATCATCACGCTGGCCACGCTGCCGCTGGTCATCCCGCCGTTTGTCGGCGCGATTGGGCTGCTGCAGATCGTCGGACGCGCCGGGGTCATCACGCTGCTGCTTCAGGACCTGTTCGGAATACAAAGCAACCTTATGGAAGGCCTGCGGGGCATCATCCTGGCGCAGGCGCTGCACTTCTTTCCGTTCATCTTCTTGACCGTGACGGCTGCCCTGAT
>JBOGSE010000556.1:0-6187 GCA_050694895.1 bacterium
CGCGCATCGTCCTCACCGTGCCCACTGGGATCACCCAGGTCGAGAAGCGGGCGGTCCGGGCCTCGGCGCAGCAAGCGGGCGCCCGGGAGGTGTTCCTGATCGAGCAGGCGATGGCCGCCGCCATCGGAGCCGGACTCCCGATCCAGGAGCCAGGCGGCCACATGGTGGTGGACATTGGAGGGGGTACCACGGAAGTGGCCATCCTGTCGTTAGCCGGCATCGTGTACTCCAAGTCTGTCCGCCTCGCGGGCGATGAGATGGACGAGGCGATCATCCAGCAATTGCGGCGAACCTATAACCTGCTGATCGGAGAGCGGCAGGCCGAGGAGGTCAAGATCGCGCTCGGCTCGGCCTATCCGGAGGGAGGCGAAGACCAGAAGCGGGACGTCAAGGGACGCGACCTCATCGACGGGTTCCCGAAGACGGTGGTCGTGACCGGCGCGGAAGTGCGGGAGGCCCTGCGAGACCCGGTGATGGCGGTCGTGCGTGCGGTCCAGGCCTGTTTGGAGCAGGCCCCGCCCGAGCTGGCCGCGGACATTGTGGACAAGGGCATCGTCCTCACCGGGGGCGGAGCGCTCCTGCGGGGCTTGGATCGGCTACTACACGAGCAGACTGATCTCTCGATCACGGTTAGCGACGATCCGCTCGCCTGTGTCGCTCACGGCGCTGGCAAGCTGCTCGACCAACTCGCCCTGCTCAGGAGCGTAGCGATTGGGGCCTAAGGTCGAGCCCGCGCCAGGCATATTCGCAAGCCGGGGCTGCGTCAAGGATTGCCTGGGCCCGGTACTCGGCCAAACCCCTCCTCGCGATGCTGCCGCCGGATTCCTCATTCTCGCGTATTTGGCTGGCGCAGCGCTGTCAACCAGAAAGAAATTCTTTTGGCGAAGTCTCGCGCCTTCAAGGCCTGACGATTTCATAACGAAACTTGCGACAACGACGCCGCGGTTCGGGTGCGGCGGTGCCCGTCACGTTGGTCTCAGTCCTCCGGATGGAGGCGGCGGCTGATCGGGACGAGCGGGTCAAGGTGTGGCGCGCGACGTCATGGCTGATCCACGAGGGACAGATCAGGGCCACGAGTTCTTCGCTTCGGGTGTTTCTTTCTCGATCTCGTTCTCCAGCCAACCAAGTGATCAACCTGCGCGTTGTGCAGTTATTCACAGTTGTGCACAAATTTTTCTTATGCGCTACCTTGACACGGCTGCGGCGACTTCACTAGTCTGGGCTCCTCGCTCGGGGGCTATCTCAGAGAGGACATCGATCATGCCAGCGAGTCGAAAGCCGCTCGCGAAAGTTGAGGGACGAAAGCGGCTGCGACTCAGTGGGCTGACGATCGCGTGGCGAGGTACTCCGGACCTCGACGATTGGGTCGCATACATCGTGACGACGACGAAATCGAAGAAGCTCATCCTAGCTGATCAAGTCTCGGAACGGAAGGTCAAGGCGTTGATGTCGCGCGTGGGGAGTCTCTCGAGACGAGAGGTAGAGAAGCTGGCCAAGGGATAAGGCGTAGGGCTCGGCGAATTATCGGCGGGGGGAATGATCTATCCACAGCTGTGGATAGACTGTACAGAGGTATTCTCCCTCCATCGTGCAACTAGCAGTTTTAAAAGGGATTCTCTGGCCAACGCCATCATCTTGCGCCTGCCGTCGCTCTCAGGACCGGAGGCTCGTTCTCATCCCTACGATCACTGGCGGGCCCTCCCGTCGCCGGCGTCCGGGGGACACATGACGAGAGCCGGGAAGGCCACCCTGCGGCTTGCCGACTAGCCTAGATCGTCGCCTCTGCTACCGCGCCGAATCAAAAGTTGGCCTGGATGTTGTGTTCCGCACACAACATGCGGGCCTCGAGCGTTGTGACGAACGGGTCCTTGCTGACCTGTACGAACCTCGACGCCCCGCTGCTCTGCTTCCTGATCAGCGGCGATGCGCCTGGTACCAGCGCCTCCATCGGGATCCGGTAGAGATCACCCGTGCCTCTCTCCACAAAGGCTCCGGGCTCCGTGATGCTCTCCCAAGAAACTTCGAGGAGGCTGGTCCGATGCTGGGGCTCGACGGATTTATTCCTCACCTGCTCCATAGCTGCCTCCGATCCCTCGGCACTTCCCGTCTCGCCCGTGCGTACCCCCGAACGCTGTGCCCATTAGGTTCCACCAAGACATAATGGTGTCAAGGCGCGGCGCGGTACTGGTACATTTTCAGCTGATCAAATCAATCAACCGGTGCGTGCGGGAGCAGCGGACAGCGGATGCGTCGTGGCGGGAGAATGGAGAGTGGCAGACCCGTTGTCGCCCGGGGAGAGGCCCCGGGGCATGTCAGGGAGGAGCGAGGTTTCAGCGGTCGGTCACGGCGCTGTCACGGTGGGGCTCGAGGTCCGGCTGCGCCTCTTTGGCCCCCGGGCTCACCTCGAGGCAGACGGTCTCGATCATTGCACGGAGCGTCTTGATATCCGTGTCCACGGGGATCGGAATCCGCCGGAACTCGGTGACATACCTGAGGAAGGTATCGGGTACCACGATGAACTCGCTCACGTCGTTCCTCTCCTCCTTGCTGTTACGTGACGGCACTGTCTCGCCCATTTCCGCGCACAACCCGCCTGCCAAACCTCCCGGCACGTGCCATGCCGCACGGGTCGGCTTGCTGCCGCGAACTGGTTCTCAAGCGTCGCTGGATTTCTCATGGGTTCCGTCAGGCTTGGTCGGTGCGCGAGCGGGCGAGTGATTCCGTGGCAACTCTCCGCGACTCCGAAAGGAAATGAGGTTCCGAACGGCCCTCATGGTTACGCGCACTATAGCACCGGTTGTGGTCGATACAAGAGGAAACCCTACCGGTTGGGAGATTGAGGCGTCAGCAGCCGGCGCACAGCGCGCGGCGCAGGGAGGCGTGAAGGCGCTGTTTGTAGGGCTTGTAAGTGCCTCCGCGAGGGCGGCTCGGCGGTGAAGCCCCCCTCCACTCCGCCGCTGGGTCGGGTGATGTGGCGCACGCCCACTCGCCGAGCCTCCTGCCCGCGTGAGAGCATCGAGGTCTCCGCAAGAGGGGTGACGGAGGCGTCAGAATGCCTCCATGCGGCGCCGATCCTACCCGAGGGCCAGCTGTCAGCGGTCACCCAATAATCCCCACCTGTGGTCATTGAAAACTCCCCACCCTCCTCATGAAGGAGGGCATCGTCATGACGGAGACATTGTTGACGGGCGCGACCACGGCCGACACTGGCCCCGAGGTCACACCACTCGGGGAGGGACGCATGGTCCGCGAAGACGGCTGGCGGGAGGTGCACCGGCTGTTCCACGTTGAGCGGCGCTCGAAGTCCGAGATCGCCCGCCAGTTGCAGCTGGATCGGAAGACGGTCCGGGGGATTCTCGACGAGACGGCGTGGCAGCCGTACGCGCGCGCCGAGCGCACGGACACGCGGCTCGCCGAGCACGCGAGCTTCCTGCACGCGCGTGCCCCCGAGGTCCAGTACTCGGCGCGCATTCTGTACCAAGAGCTGCGCCAGGCGCGGAGCTATCGCGGCAGTTATGAGACGGTGAAGCGCTTTGTGCGTCCGCTGCGCGCCGCGGAGCAGGCGGCGGAGCGGGCGACGGTGCGCTTCGAGACGCCGCCGGGGCACCAGAGTCAGATCGACTGGGGCCAGGCGCGGATCTACTTCCGGAGCCGGCCCGTCGTGCTCCACGTGTTCATCCTCACGCTCGGCTACTCGCGGCGGAGCTTCCACGAGCCGTGCCTGGGCGAGACCCTCAGTCAGTTCCTCGACGCCCATGAACGCGCCTTCGAGTACTTCGGGGGGCATACGCGCGAGCACCTCTACGATCGGCCGCGGACGGTGTGCCAGCCCGGCGGCGACGGGCGCGTCGTGTGGAATGCGACCTTCAAGCAGTTCGCCGACTATTGGGGGTTCGACCCCCACCTCTGCCGGGCCTATCGCGCCCAGACGAAGGGCAAGGTCGAATCGGGCGTCAAGTACTTCAAGGGCAATTTCCTCCCTGGGCGCACGTTCGTGGACGAGCAGGACCTGCGCGAGCAGCTCGGCACCTGGCAGACCGACATCGCCGATGTGCGGATCCACGGCACCACGCACGAGCGCCCGGCGGATCGCTTCGCCCGCGAGCGGAGCGCGCTCATCGCCACCGCCGGCCAGCCCGGCTTTCGGCTCGAAGCGAGCCAGCCGCGGCGCGTCGCCGACGACTACCTCGTGAGCTTCGAGACCAATCGCTACTCGGTGCCCTTCACGCTGATCGGCCACACGGTCGAGCTCGCGCGCCGCGCGGGGCGGATCCACATCACCCACCGCGGGAGCCTCGTCGCCGAGCACGACGAGCTCAGCGGGAAGTATCAGCTCCGCGTCCGGCCCGAGCACGGCCCGGGCGCGATCGCGCGGACGGCCCGCCGGATCGCGTCCTCGCTCCCGAGTGCGCGCGGCCGCGCGGCACTCCCCGAGGTCGAGATCCGCGATCTGGCCATTTATGAGGCGCTCGGCGCGGCGACGGGGGATACCGACATCGCGCCCCCCCTCGCGATCGTCGATCCTGAGGCCACCTTGGCGGTGCGCTCATGAGCGCCGCCCAGCTCGAGCGCCTGCAGGAGCAGATGCAGCGGCTGCGGCTCTTCAAGAGCCGCGAGCGGGTGGAGGCCCTCCTCCAGGACGCGACGACGAAGGAGGCGTCGTACGCCGACTTCCTCGACACGCTGCTCGCCGAAGAAGTCGCCTCGAAGACAGCCAAGCACGTCACCATGCGCACGCATCTGGCGCGCTTCCCCTTCGTGAAGAGCTTGGAGACCTTCGACTTCAGCTATCAGCCCTCGCTCGACAAGAAGCAGATCCAGACCCTGAGCAGCTGTCACTTCATCGAGCACGGCGAGAACGTCGTGTTCCTCGGGCCGCCGGGCGTCGGCAAGTCGCACCTGGCCGTCGGCCTCGGGCTCAAGGCGATCGACCACGGCTATCGCGTGCTCTTCGCGACCGCCGCCGGCCTCATCACCGCGCTCACCAAGGCCGCGGCCGAGGGGCGCCTCGAGGAGCGCCTCAAGATCTACACGGTCCCGCGCCTGCTCATCGTCGACGAGATCGGCTACCTGCCCATCGACCGCGCCGGCGCCAATCTCTTCTTTCAGCTGATCAGCCGGCGCTACGAGCGGGGCCCCATGATCCTCACCAGTAACCAGAGCTTCGGGAGTTGGGGCGACGTGTTCGGCGACCGCATCATTGCCACGGCGATCCTGGACCGCGTCCTGCACCACGCGATCACCATCAACATCCGCGGCAATTCCTACCGGCTGAAGGACAAGCTCAAAGCCGGCCTCGTGAAGCCGGTCGAGGCCACCACCACCTAACCGGGGGTGGGGACTTTTCGATGACCGCGCCTGGGGGAAATCGGATGACCATTGACACCAGCAGCTGGGCCGCGGTACCGCGGGTTGGCTTGACAACCGTGAGGGAGGGGTGGAGAGTTTCCCCAAACTTTCCCGTCCGGCCCTCAGGATGCGCAGGTGCCCCTGGCTCGGGTCCGCGGACAGTCTTTCGAGGCCCTCGTTGGTCGCACAGGCCCACGGGGGCCTTCGTGTCTCCGCGGCCCGCCCCGGCTCCCGGGGGCCACCTGAGGGGAGCGTTCGCCAAAAAAGACGGTGCACTGCGATTGGCTGAGGGCATGGACAGCATAGGGGGCTCTGCCAGCCGCAAACAATCCGGCCTAGGCGCTCCATCCGACCCGAATAGGAGAGCCACCATGGGAGTTTATTGCACTTTGAGGCGTATACCGCGTCACGCCGCCCAACTGGGCGAGATCATGAAGGTCCTGTGGTCTGACTACGATGGTGCCGCGGTGTTCGGTGACAGGCAGGAGATCGCCTGCATCCCACATAAAGGGCCGAGTGCCACAGCCTCTTGGTCACTGAGGTGCCAGTACCTCCTGGTCACTATGATGCTTGGGAAAAACCTGGGAGGTAAGACGCGATGGGTAAAAAGCACTTGGGCGACGGGAGGAGAAGCGGCGCACGATGGTCGCTGAGGTCCGGGCCGGCGCGTCGATGCGATCGGTGGCCCGGGCGCATGATGTGCGCCTCTTCACCGTGCAGTGGTGGTGCCGACGTGCCGGGAATGTCCCCTTGGACCGCGTCGATTGGCGTGATCGTTCTCCTATCCCTCGAAGGGTCCATCGGACCGAATCGGCGGTCGAGGACCGCGTGCTCAGCT
>JBOGSE010000557.1:0-1079 GCA_050694895.1 bacterium
CGGTAGGCTCGGTGTGTGGAGATCACCGAAGGGGCACTGGCCAAGGTCTGCGCCGTGGTCATGCCGCATCTCGATGAGCGACAGCGGCGGATCCTGGCAGGTGCGCTTGCTCGGGCAGCCGGTCGAGGCGGGGTCGCCGGGGTGGCCGCCGCAGCCGGTATGTCCCGCTCGACGGTGCAGGGAGGCGCCCGAGAAGTCGATGCTGGCGTGGATGCCTCGCCACGCGTCCGACGGCCCGGGGGAGGGCGGCGCCGGCTGACCGAGACCGATCCCACTCTGCTCTCCGACCTCGACGCCCTGGTGGAGCCGGAGTCCCGGGGAGACCCGATGTGTCCTCTGCGCTGGACATGCAAGTCCACCACCCAGCTCGCCGATGCGCTCGTCGCCATGGGGCATCGGGTGAGCCCGGATACCGTCGGTCGGCTGCTGCGCTCCATGGGCTACAGCCTGCAGGCCACCTCGAAGCAGGTCGAGGGCACCCCGACCGAGACGCCCAGTTCCAGTACCTCAACGCCCAGGTGGAAGAGCACCTCGGACAAGCCCAGCCGGTGATCTCGGTGGACACCAAGAAGAAAGAGCTGGTCGGGGCCTTTGCCAACAAGGGTCGAGAGTGGCAGCCGAAGGGGCGGCCCGAGCGGGTACAGGTCCACGACTTCCCCGACCAGGAGGTCGGCAAGGCGGTCCCCTACGGCGTGTACGACCTCGGCGCCAACGAGGGGTGGGTGGGCGTCGGAGACGACAACGACACCGCCGCCTTCGCGGCCGCAACCATCGCCCGCTGGTGGGAGATGGTGGGCTCCACCGCCTATCCCCAGGCCACCCGGCTGCTCGTCACCGCCGACGCCGGAGGGTCCAATGGGTATCGCAACCGCTTCTGGAAGCGGGAGCTCGCGGCCCTGGCGCAGGCAACCGGCCTGGAGATCACCGTCTGCCACTTCCCCCCCGGCACCTCCAAGTGGAACAAGATCGAGCACCGCCTCTTCAGCCACATCTCGATGAACTGGCGGGGCCGACCGCTCACGAGCCATGAGGTAATCGTGGACCTGATCGCGGCGACGAGCACTCGCTGCGGGCTCAAG
>JBOGSE010000558.1:0-1673 GCA_050694895.1 bacterium
TTTGACGACGACGGTGCCATCGATGAAGCCAGTGTGCGCCGGCTTGTGGACTTTCAACTGCGTTGTGGCGCGCATGGCCTGACCATTCTCGGCGTCATGGGCGAGGCGCACAAGCTTTCCGAGTCGGAACGGCTCCGCCTTACCGATGTGGTCATGGAGCAGGTCAACGGCCGCGTGCCGGTCGTCGTCGGTACGAGCCATCCCGGTGCGGATATCGTCGTTTCACTCAGCCGGCACGCAGAAAAAGTGCGCGCGGCTGCCATCATGGTGGCGCCGCCTTTCGGCCTGACCTCCTGGTCGCCCGCACTGATGGACTACTACCGGCACGTCGCGCAGCGGGTGAATCTTCCCATCGTCGTGCAGGACGAGCCCGCCAGCACCGGAGTCTACATGCCCGCCGCAACGCTGGCGCAAATCTGCGACGAAATTCCGGCGGCTCGCTACATCAAGCTCGAGGAGATGCCGACGCCGTCCAAGATCACCCAGGTCCGCCGAATCGCATCGCGGGAGCCGGTGATATTTGGAGGCTGGGGTGGCATCTTCTTCCTTGAAGAGCTCAGGCGTGGCGCGGTGGGGACGATGACGGGCTTTGCCTTCACGGAAGCGCTGGTCGGCATTTACGAGCGCTTCACCGGCGGCGATATCCGCGGTGCGACAGATCTGTTCTACCGGTATCTCCCGCTGATCCGGTTTGAGGGCCAGCCGGGTATCGGGCTGGCGATTCGCAAGGAAGTGCTGAACTGGCGCGGCGCGATTTCGTCCGCGACGATGCGTGTCCCCGGTCAGCGCCTCGATTCTGAGACCCGGCAGGAACTCTTCGAGATGCTCGAGCACCTCGGTGTTCCTCAAGGGGCAGGAGTCCGGGCGTAGCGGCCGGTTATCCGTGCATATCCAGCTCATCCGCGGTGTGACCGTCATCGACGGCACAGGTCGAGCGCCCGCGTCCGATCAAGCCGTCATCTTGAAAGACGATCGCATCGTAGCCGTCGGCCCGGCCACGTCTCTTGCGGCGAGCGATGCTGAGGTCATTGACGGCAGAGGGCAAACGCTCCTCCCCGGACTCATCAACATGCACGCGCACCTGTGTCACAGCGGTGCGCCGGGCTCGCGAAACTTGCCGAGAGAACCTGACGATGTCCAGCTTCTCCGTGCGGCCCGCAACGCAATGGTGTCCCTCGCCTGCGGGGTCACGACCGTTCGCGATGTCGGTTGCACGGGGCGCATTGGCCAGACGGTGCGTGACGCCTTCGCTCGAGGAGTGCTGATTGGACCCCGTATCGTGAGCTGCGGGCGCATCATCACCACGTCCGCGCGTCATGGATGGAAGACCGGCCTTCGTGCCGACAACGCTGAAGAGATGAAGAAGGCCGTCCGCACGGCGGTGGAAGACGGCGTGGATGCCATCAAGATCGCCGCGAGCGGCGGCGGCGGAACGCCGGGATCAAACGTGGGAGCGGCTCAGTATTCGGTCGACGAGCTCCGGGTCGCGGTGGACGAGGCCCGACGATTCGGAAAGCGGGTCGCCGTCCACGCCATCGCCACCGATAGCATACGGAACGCCGTGCAGGCCGGGGTCGATACCATTGAGCATTGCGGCTGGATGGGCCCAGATGGGCGGCTGGAGGTCCTCGACGACGTCATCAGCGCCATGCTCAGCCAGGGGATCACCGTCG
>JBOGSE010000559.1:0-4809 GCA_050694895.1 bacterium
GGTCCAGGCCCCTCGCGGCCACGTTGGTCGCAATGAGCACCCGTGTCTTGCCATGCTCGAATGCATCCAGCGCGCGCAGCCGCGCGCCCTGTGTCATGTCGCCGTGCAGCACACCGGCGGCCTGCCCGCGGTCGCGCAGCATCTTTGCCAGGCGGTCCACACCGCGGCGCGTCCGTCGAAACACGAGCGCGGAGGCCACCTCGCCGCTGGTCAGCAGGAGCCGGAGTGCCCGGACCTTATCCTGCTCGGCGACTTCGATGTACCGTTGCGTGACCGTCTCGACGGTGGGCATCGGGGACTCAATCCTGATCCATACCGGCTTGCGCATGTGGCGCATGGCGATCGCGCTCACCGCATTCGGCAATGTCGCCGAGAACAGTGAGGTCTGCCGCGCCGGAGGCGTCTGCCGGATGATCTGCTCGACATCGGGCAAGAAGCCCATATCGAGCATCCGGTCAGCCTCATCGAGGACAAGGAAACGAACGCTGCTCAGGTCCACGGTGCGCCGGTTCAAGTGGTCGAGCAGTCTGCCGGGCGTCGCCACAACAATCTGAACCCCGCTGCGCAGCGCCTTCAACTGCCGCTCGATCGGCTCGCCACCGTACAGCGTGGCAACACGAAGGCCGGGACCGCCCAGCGCCCGCACCGCGTCAGCGATCTGCAGGGCAAGCTCCCGTGTGGGCGCGAGCACCAGCGCCTGGACGCCGCGCACGCTGCGGTCGAGACGCTCGATCATGGGAATCGCGAATGCGCCTGTCTTTCCCGAGCCGGTCTGGGCCTGACCGGCCACATCGTGACCGGCCCGCAACGCGGGGATGACCTTCACCTGAATTGGGGTGGGTTCGGTCCACCCAAGTTTGGATACTGCCCGGAGTGTCTCCGGGCGAGAGGCGAGGCCGCCGAACGCGGTCTGGCGTGTAATAGTAGAAATCGTACTACCTCCTGATTTGACCCGGGGAGGACCCGGGCCGGGTTTTTGAGCCGGCATCGTGCGCGTGCCCACCGGTTCACCCAGCCCCTGGTCAGGGACGAACACTGCGGACACATGAAACGGGCGGTGCCGTCGTTGCACACCGCCCGATTTCGGAAGACGCAACTATGACGACCAAGCGTAGGATATCACATCAGGCGCGCGAGTTCAACGTGTCTGCACGAGAGAGGACTTCACCGCTCGGCACGTACGGACACTACGGCACGCTACGTGGGAACCTCCTCTGCGACGTACCGAGTAAGCTCGACGTTGGAATTGGTGAGCAATTCCAGGGACAGCGGATCGGGATAGTGGCCCTCAAACACGATTCGGCCCAAGCCGACGTTTAGGAGCGTCTTGGCACAGTTGAGACACGGGAGGTACGTGCAGTAGATCGTCCCACCGGCTACAGAAACCCCATGGTAGGCGGCCTGGATCACACAATTCATCTCCGCGTGAATACAAAGGCAGGTATCGTGGCTTGTTCCCGATGGTGTATCCCCTGTGCAGCGGGCGCATCCTCCATCACCGCAGTTCGGGACGCCACGGGGTGTATCGTTGTATCCGGTCGTGAGGACCATCCGGTCCTTAACGATAACCGCCCCTACCTTACGTCGCTTACAGGTGGACCGGGTTGAGGCAAGATGCGCGATTTGCATGAAATACTGATCCCACGTTGGCCTCATCGCAATGATCCCTTTCGGATTTGCTCAGACCGCCACCTAACCCGTATCGCTTTTGCACCCAGGCCGCGTGATTCCCAAAGGTTCCTTTCCGCGGCCATCCCTTTCCTCCTTGCTCAGCGTGCAGGCGCGGATGACTCGCCGGATGGGTGCCGTCGCACCACTGAAGAGCCTCACGGGGCGTCTCCCTACTGCCACGGCCTCTTGCGAGAAGAACGTCGTTACTGGTGCAGACTCAATCCGGACTGGCGCAACTGTGTCTTATACTCGGAAAGCGCGTGGCGGTACGCGCCGAGACGAGCATTGTAAGAGGTGATCCGCTCCTGCAGCGCGCGAAGGCGACGGTTGTAGTTCATCACGTCAAACTGGTCGTCGGCCCTGGCCGCGGGAGAGAAGCCGTGCTCCCGATGTTGCCGCCGTCGGCTCTGGATCCGCTCGCGTAGTCTATCCAGGTCCCGCTGCTCAGCGTCAATCGCGCTGCGCTCGCCCTTGAGGGCCTCGCCCACGTCCAGGAGCTGCTGGCGCCAGCGCTGGATCTCTGGCGGGAGGTCCGGCGGAACGGTGGCCTCCCTGGCAATGGGGAATCCATCCGCGCTGAGTTCCAACTCGGGGGTGCCGGCGCGCTGTGCATTCATGGGCCCCACGAGCACCGCCATGACCGCGAATCCGCCGATGACCGCGGCGAAGATGCCCACAAAGAGTGTATGTGTCCTGCCCATGTGTCCCCGGTGCGCCGAGTGTCTGTTCCCTCTGTGTATGCCCAGCGACGGGGGTTGTGGACGGATGGGCCTCGAACCTATCGTGTGTAGGCCGGCGAAGGTGTGTGGGGAACCGCACCGGGTCGACCGGTGGTCTGCACTTCAAAGCCGAGGGCGGCGGCCCGCGCGACGAAGTACTCAATATTCTCGCTCTTGGTGCGGTCGCCCAGGCTGGCCCGCTCGTAGCACTTCTCCAGTCCGATGATGACGGCCTCGGCGAGGCACGCGGGCACCAGGCCTGACCCGTAGCCCATGTCGAGCCGCCCTCGCGGATCGCCGGGCAGCCGGACGACGCCACCGGGGATGACCTCCACACCTTCCATCGCGGCCACCGAGGCGTCGACGTCGTAGGGGCGCCCGAGATCAAAGATGATGCAGCCTGCCCGGACGTGCTCTGGAAAGACGACCGGTGCGGGCTCTGAGGTCGCCGTAAAGATGACATCCGCGTCCCGCAGTGCGCTGAGGTTCGTCGTCGCGTCGATGGTCGCGGCCGGATACCGGCGGCGAAGCAGATCGCGGGACTGCTCCAGCCGCTCCTGGCTCACCCCGAGCATGATGAGCCGTCCCACGTGCTCGACGATGGCCCGGCAAATCCCAAAGCCCACGACACCATTGGCGCCGACTACCGCCGCTGTCGCGCGCGAGGCGTGGCGGCCTTCCGCCCGTAGCCGGTCAAGGACCACGGGCACCGCCATCCTCACCGTGCCCGCGGCATAGGCGCCGCCGTTTGTGATGGGAATGGGCGACTGCGCTTGAACGTCGATGCCCTTATTGCCGACCACGGACCAGTACGCACCCAACCCGAGCACGCTGGCACCCAGGTTCGCGGCAAGCTGAGCGGCCTGTACCGCTCGATGCACGGCCAAATGCGGGAGGGCACGGATCTGGTCGGGCTGGAGCGGGATGCCGATCAGGTAGACGCGCGCGCGCCGGCCATCGGCGGTGCGGACGGGATGGATGTCGTCCACCTTCATCGGGCGCACAGAACGGGCAAGCCAGCGGATTATTCGGTCGGAGATCAGCCCGCGACGCCGCAGCCCCGCCAGCCAGCGGAACCGCCTGGCCTCCCAGACGTCGTCGACCGTCATTGGATGGACGAGGAACGCGCACACCGCTTCCTCGCCATCCAGATCCGGCACCGGCAACCGATCGCCCAGGCGCGGCTCAGTCCCATCGACAATGCGCGCCAGATGCTCTTTGTGGTTCCAAAGGGTGGCGAGCGCGTACCCCAGGCCGAGCAACAGAAAAGGCGCTCTCGCACCGGCGACCGATAGGACGACCGGCACGCTCGCGGCGGCGAGCACACTGGCGAGTGAGAGGTATCCCCATCGACGCCCGGTGGCACGCGGCGCCGCAAGCGTAATCGCGGCAACAGCTGCGGGCACAGCCACCGCGGTCCATGGGATCACCCCGAGTGCCGCCAGCGCCGCGGCCGCGCCACCGGCAACCGCAACGCCTTTCACCCGCGCGAATGCGGAAGGAATCAACAGCCAGAACGGGGAGTAGGCATGTCCGATCACGACCGCCGCGGCCGCTCCGGCGACCGACAGGTCGGATGGATTGATCCACGTGGCGAGCACCACGGCGAAGCTACCTTTAATGAGGTCGAGGAGAACAGAAGCCACCAACGCCGGGAGCCCGGCGGCGGCCACCACCGCCCGCACGCCAAGATTGTGCGGCGAGAGGCGGCGCACATCGATGCCGCGCAGCCACCATCCCGCAAGATAACCCGTCGGCAGGCTGCCCAGCGCCGCGGCCGCCAGGACTGCGAGTACCGCGGCAGCGGGTCCGGCAATCGTCATGCCCGCCTCCGCGGCGTCGGCTCGTGTACGCTGGCTTCGGGCTCGACGAGTCGCTTCAAGGTCAGGGCATCCTTGACGGCGCATCCGCCGGGGTCGTTGTTGAAGAACACGAATACGTCGCCCCGCTTCGCCCACGAGGCGATGACCGCCGCGTACTGCCGCAGCTGCGCCTCAGGATACGACCGGCGAATCTGCCCGTCCGGCCCGTGGCGCCGCAGATACATCCACGAACTGACGAGCGGCACCTCGATGGTCTCGGTCTCCGCGGGACTCGCCGCGTGCTCCATGCCCTCGGTGATCAGGTTGAACGGGCTGTCGGCGATCACGATCGCGGCGTCGTGCCGCCGGAGCACCTTGTACACGGCGTCCGAGTACCACGACCGCTCGCGAAACTCCAGGGCGTGCCGCAGACGACCCGCCCACCGCAGACGCGGGGACAGGGTCTTGCCGATCACGGTCAGGAAGCGATCCAGGCGCGGCGGGTCGGCGGGTTGACCGGGAGGCAATTGCCAGAGCACGACGCCGAGCTTCGCGCCCAGATGGCCGACCGTCTGAAAGAACGCTTTGAGCGGTTCGGCGGCATCCTCCAGCCGCTT
>JBOGSE010000560.1:0-3857 GCA_050694895.1 bacterium
GTCGCGCGGCCAGAACGTGCCGGCGAGGAACATCATCGGAAAGTTCACCAGGCTTCCCAGCAGGTTGGCCGATTCCGACGACTTAGCGAGGCTCGAGATCGCAAAGCCTATCGCAAAGAATGCCACCGCCCCGATGACGGCGAGCACGCCCAGGTCGAGCAGGCTCCCGCGCGTGTGGGCGCCGAACACGAACGTCCCGACCACAAAGATGATCGCCACCTGCAGCAGCTGAATGATGCTCGACCGGCCGACCAATCCACCCAGGAACGCCAGCGGCGGGACAGGGGTGGCCATCACCCGCTTGAGCACGAGCCGCTCACGCATGCCCGCGACCATGAATGACACACCCATCAGGCCGGTCTGTGCGATCGTCATGGCCAGAATCCCGGGCATGAGGAAATCGAAGAACGTCGCGTGCTGCCCGGCCATCGCGGACGGCGACAGCCGGAGCACGGCCGGGGCGCCGCTCAAGCGCAGGTTGGCCTCGGCCACAAACCGCTCGAGGATCATCAGCGCCGTCCGGCTGGTCTGCTCGCGGCTGCTGTCATAGAACGCTTCGAGGGTGGTCCCCTGCCTCGGGATCACGACGACAATAGAGCGTTTGCCGTCACGCAGCTGCCGGAGCGCCTCGGTCCGGCCCTCTTCAAAGATCGTGAACACCGTGACCCCGCGGAGGCCGGCCAGCAGTGGAGCCGCAACCTGGGGACTGCCTTCATCCACCACGGACACGCGGAACACCAGGTTGTCGATGCGCCCAAAGGCCAGCCCGATCAACACCATCAAGATGATGGGAAACATCACCCCGAAGAACAGCGCGCTGCGATTGCGCACGAACGTCTTGATGCTCGTGCTGATCATTGCCAGGAAGGCCCTCATTCGCGCAACCTCCTGCCGGTCAAGGTGAGAAAGACATCTTCCAGTGTGGGTTCCTGCAGGTGCAGGCTGTGATAGTGCAAACGGCCCGTCCGCCTGAACTCGACCACGGCATGAAGCGTGCCAAGTGGGTCCCGGGTATGCAGGAGCAGATCGCCGTTAGGCCGTGTAACATCCTCCACCCCGGTGACGCCGCGCAAATCCGTGTCCGATGATTCCTCACCGAGAGCGACCGTGCTCATGCCGGCGTGCTGCCCGATCAGCTCGCGTGGCGTGCCCAACGCGATAATCTGGCCGTGATCCATGATCGCCACGCGATCGCAGAGCCGCTCGGCTTCTTCCATATAGTGGGTGGTGAGCACCACCGTGCGGCCGTCTGAGCGGATGCGCTCAATGATGTCCCATAGATGACGCCGCGCCTGAGGGTCCAGCCCCGTGGTCGGCTCGTCCAGGAAGATCACTTTCGGATCATTGATCAGCGCGATGGCCAGCGAGAGGCGCTGCCGCTGCCCGCCCGAGAGGGTCTCGACGAGCGCCCGGCGCTTCTCGGCCAGCCCCAACGATTCAAGCAGGCCAGCCGCCGGCTGACGGCGCCGGTGAAAAGCGCCAAACAGGTTGACGGTCTCCTCCACTGTCAGTCTGTCGAAGAACCCGCCTTCTTGGAGTTGCACGCCGATGATCGCTTTGACGCCGTTGGGATCGCGGCGGACGTCGATACCGTGCACGACGACCGTCCCGGCGTCGGGCCGACGCAGGCCTTCGATGATTTCCAGCGTGGTGGTCTTTCCCGCGCCGTTTGGTCCCAGGATGCCGAAAATCTCTCCGGGCTGGACCGAAAACGAAACTCCCTGCACAGCCTCGACATCCCCATAGCGCTTTCGGAGGTCGCGCACGTCCACGATCCCGTCCATCATGTCACCTCCGGGATCATCGTAGAGCGGAGTGGCGCGCACGACTACACGCTCCGGTCACAATTTTTGAGCACAGGTCATATGACCGGGGTCACTCAGTCTGAGTGAGGATGGGACTTCTTCAGGCTCCGGGGGGTGCTTCGCCGGGGGGACTTTCGCCTTCAGGCGGCGGTGAACCCTCGGCGGGCGGCGCATCCGCTGGGGCCGCCTCCTCTAGGGCTAGCCGCAGGGTGATCTCTTGGGCCTGCGTGGGGACGATCAATGCGATGCTGGCCGTAAATCCATGGAGAAAGTTTCGCGAACCGACCGGTCCAATCTCACCGTTGCAGAAGAATCCTGCCACAGGAAGCGGGCCCAGGCGCCGGGCCAGCACGCCGGCGTCATGATGAGGTGCGCCGAACAAACCGATGCCGCGTCCATTGCAGGAGCAGAGCAGTGCCGCGACCGGCTGCCCCGCCGACGTCGCGGCCGCAGCAAGCAATTCGTTCAGGTCCTGATCGGCCGTTGCCCGATCACGAATCTGAAACTGCATGGTCTGCCCAACCCGGGGAAGCGCGCTTACCGCAAGGGCGCCGCTGTTGAGATCGACACCGACGATATTTCGGATCAGGAAGTCGCCGCGGCCCAATTCCTCGCGATACTCGTCCATCGCGAGGCCCACGAACAGATTGCCGCGCGCCCGGTCCTGGACTTCCGGTGGTAGCGTCTTCAGAGTATCCACGAGTACCTCATACGCCGGCCGCCGGGCGATCGTCTGGAGGAGCTGACCATCTGCACCAGTGATCGTCCAGGGACGGCCGATCGGCATGCACCCTTGGGACACGACTGTCCGCAACCCGTAGGCGCCGCCCATAGCCAGCGCAACACCGCCGCTCTCATACACCTGCCGGTTGAGAAACACGTGTGTGCGCCGGTGTCGGGCGTCGCCGGAGGCCATGCCTCCGATGAGCGGGGTCTTAGGATACGCCTGCGACAGCGCCACAAGTAAAGCCTCGGCATCCAGCGTGAAGGGGTCGGCGAAGAGAAACCAGGCATTGGCTCTCTCGGGGGGCACGCCGGTAAAGGACCGCCAGTCATCTGGGCCTTGACGGCGCTCCAGGTCGGCCTGTGTGATGCGGACTGGGCGTACATCTGCGCCGGGCAACCGCAGCGCCAGCAGCGCCAGCGCAGGATCACCTTCTATCTCGCGCTCCGCACCGATGATCCCCTGGCCGGAACAACCGACAATGCAGCGCGCGCCCGTGGCATCCGCGGCATCCGCAAGCAGAACGCCAAAGTCCTCGGCGTATGCATGGCTGGCAAACAGGAAGCACAGATCGACGGCTGCGTCCCGACCGGCGGCCTGCTGAGTGTGAACGCCGGGCATCTGGGCGAGCGCGTCCGCCAGCGCGTCGCGCCACCTGGGCTGCCGGCTGATCCCCGAAGCGGCGATCACGGCGTTCTCTCAGTCGATACGCAGACTCTCTACCATGACGAGGCAGTGCGACTGCGTCCAGACGTCCGCACCGCCGAGCCGGTCGCGCCATTTCGGGATCGTCAGGTCGGCGCATGCCTTGGCCACGCTGTTCAGATACCGATCGAACAGCAGCCACTGATTCTCGAACCCGGTCTCCCTGGCGATGCCCATGAAGTCAACCGTCTGCAGCGCTTTCTTAGCGTTTGCCCTGACGTCATTGAAATATTCCATCTGAATCCTGACATCCTGACGCGTTCCGAGGCGCGTCAGATGCCCACCGATGAATGTCTCAAACGGATAGCTCAACGCCTGCTGGTGGGCGGCAAGAAACCCCGGAACATCCTTTGCTAGGGCCATACTCACAAATGGGATCCAGCCCGGGAAGACAATATCCACCAGCATAAGGACTCTCTGGCGGGGCGCGTAGATGAAGATGTTGCCCGGCTCATGGTTCACGCCCTTGTAGTCCAAGATCAGGGTCTGGTTCCCTACCCTGAGGGTGTAGGTCTTGGTGAACGTCACCGTCGGAACAGGACGCTTAGGATCCTTCGCCCGCCGAAGGAGGTCGGCCGTCTCCTGGTGGGCGATGATTTTCACGCCCTTTGGAAAGATGTCCG
>JBOGSE010000561.1:0-1749 GCA_050694895.1 bacterium
ACCGGCGTCACGTGGATCTGGACGTCATCGAACTGGTAGTAGCGGCCGTGGTGCGTCACCGGCTTGCCGGTCCAGAGCGCCCGCAGAATCTTGATGCCCTCCACCATCCGCCCGGCGCGCTGCTCCACGAGCATCCCCATCGCGGCGAACTCGGTGTCCCACCTGGCGCCGCTGGGCGAGCGAAAACCCTTCCTGATGCTAGGCCCGCCGCCCATGCAGGCCACCAGCAGCGTGCGGCCGTCGCTCAGACGGTCCAGCGCTGCCCACTGGTTGGCCAGCAGGATCGGGTGCCGGAAGACGAACGACGCCATACAGGCCGTGCCGAGCAGCACCCGCCGCGTGCGGCCGGCCACGAGCGACAAAAAGACGATAGCATCGATCCGCGGCTTGGAGATCAGGTTGTCGCCGGTGAAGACCGCATCGAACATCTGGGAGCGGTCGGCAGCTTCGCACATCGCGATCAGGTCTTTGGGATCGCCGGCGCCGATCACCATGCCGCGGTTGGGGACGCTCAGTCCCCAGCGAACCTTCATCGTTCGGCGCCTTTCTCTGCGCTCTCCGTAGTTTGGACGGTCTCTGCGGATGTCGCGACTTCTTGCTCTTCAAACAAGCGGAGATAGGGGGAGTAACGGTATCGGCGATTACGTTTGTGTCCGGTCGTTTCCTCGAGTAGACCCCATTCCTGGAACTGTTCCACGAGCTTGTTCGACGTCGCGAAGGAGACGTTCAGTCGTTGCTTCACCAAGTTGACGTTCAGGACAGGCCACTGGAACAGAAGGTCCAGCAACCGAGACGTAACAGCGCGCGCACCGTGCTCCTGGATCAGAGCCCGATGCTGATCACGAAGTTCAATGATCGCCATAGCAGTGCTGCTGGCCTCTCGCCCCGTCTCCGCTGCGCCGCGCAAGAAGAATCGCAGCCAACCTTCCCAATCTCCAGCTTGCCGGATTGCCGTCAGACGGTCGTAGTACTCAGCACGATGTCTCTTCAGATAGTGGCTGAGGTAAAGCAGCGGCCGGTGTAGAACGTTATGCTGTACGAGCACGAAGGTGACGAGCAACCGCCCGACCCGGCCGTTGCCGTCCAGGAAGGGGTGGATTGTCTCGAATTGAGCGTGAACCAAGCCCGCGTGAATGAGTGGAGGGAAGGTGTCGACGTGGAGAAATCGCTCTAGCTCGCCCAGAGCTGCGTGCATTTCGTTTACTGGAGGTGGAACGAAAGCCGCCTGCGCGAGCGACGCCCCCGCCGGCCCTATCCAATTTTGTGATCTCCGGAACTCGCCTGGAAGCCTTTGGCTGCCACGCACCCCTTCAAGCAGCTTCGCGTGAATTTCCCTGATGAGGCGCAATGAGAGGGGCAGGCTCTTAATCCGCTCCAATCCATGTTTCATCGCCTGAACGTAGTTGACGACCTCCACGACGTCTGTGGGTAGTCTGCGGCCGGCCGGGTCCAATTCGAACTCCAAGACGTCCTCCAACGAACTCTGGGTCCCTTCTATTTGGGAGCTGAGCACGGCCTCGCGCCGAACGTACATGGCGACGAACAGGTCTGGGTTGGGCAGCGTCCGGCTGACCCCGTCCAGGCGCCCCAGCGCGCGATCCGCCTCAGAAAGCAAAGATACCAGTTCAGAACCGATTTCAAGTGGTGGATCAGGAGGCAAGGGGGCAGGAATGAAGGCGGAGTATCCCGCGGGTTGTTTTAGGTATCGCCCTGCCCGTGTAATAGCAGACTGCATCGCACTACATTATT
>JBOGSE010000562.1:0-3902 GCA_050694895.1 bacterium
ACTACCCGAACCTGCTCCCGCTGCGGCGCATCCGAATGCAGGCCAATTGGAACGCCGTGACCTATCCGGTCTTCGTGGCCTTCGCTGAGGGTTGGCCGGCGAGCTTCCCCGAGATCGGCAGCGACCAAATCGTGACCGTGCCGCTGGTCGACGGATTCAAGGTCCTGTCGCTGGCGCAGGTGTCCGGTTCGTTCTCCCAGCAGGCAAGCGGTGCTCGAGTGGGGGCCATCCTGGACGCGATTTCATGGCCCGCCGGGGATCGCAATATCGACACCGGGCTGACCACCATCCCAGCAGTGACGTTAGCGAATACATCGGCTCTCGAGCACCTACAGAGTGTGGAGCATGTCGAGGGCGGTCGGCTGTTCATGTCTCGGGATGGCAAGGTCACGTTCAAGCAACGCGGCTTCGTGCCGACCCCCGATTTCAACGGTCGGACCTGGACCGATGACGGTTCAGGGATGAACTACCGCGACATCGTGCTCAACTTCACCGACGAGCTGATCATCAACGACGCACGACTGACTCGGACCGGTGGTGTCGAACAGGTTGCCATCTCGAGCGCGTCGCAGACGAAGTACGGGCGGCGGTCCTTCTCCGAGTCTGGTCTGCCGATGGTGAACGACAACGACGTGGCGGACTTTGCCGCCGAGCTGGTGCAGATTTATGCGGAGCCGGCTTTGCGCATCGAGAGCTTGGCCGACAATGCCATGAAGCATCAGCATTGGGATTTCCTGCTACCTCGGGAGCTGCGGGATCGCGTGCTGGCACAGAAGACGCCGGTCGGATCGAGCCTGATCTCGCAGGACTCCTTCTTCGCTGGCGTCCAGCATTCATGGGTGCCAGACGAATGGCGCACGACGATCCTGCTGACACCGGCCAGCAATGAGACGCGATGGATCGTGGAAGACCCGGTATACGGGATCATGGATTCGACGACGATCGTGGGAAGGTAGCCAAATGGGATGGACAGATCCGGCCACCACAACCGTAGGGGAATTAAAGACGGCTGCCTACTTCAATAGCAACGTTCGGGACAATCTGAATGCTGTCTGGGGACACCTGATCGCTCGTAAGCCATCAGATGAACCAGTGACATCTTCCACAGTCTTTCAGGCCGACGATCATCTCGCTCTGCCCGTGCTGGCCAATGAGGTCTGGCAGTCACGGTGGACACTGCGGTATACGTCAGGCACCGCAGGCGATATAAAGGTCCGGTTCACATTTCCCTCGGGTGCCATATCGCTCATCCGATGGGGCATCGATACTATTGGTGCCTCAGTCGTAGAGACGCGCGAAGAGACAGTGTCCCCCAGCGGTGCCCTTGCCTTCGGTGGTTCAGGTTCCGCCTTCTTGGCCGTAATAGAAACACTTGCTGTCGTTGGAGGCACGGGCGGTAATGTCGTTCTTGAGTGGGCACAAAATGTGTCGGATGCCACGGCAACGATTATGAAGGCGCACTCGACGCTATGGGGGGTGAAGCTCGCATGAGCTTCCAGGGGATCGATCTCACGCAGCCCGATGCCGCCCGAGACAAGGCACTCCGCCGGAAGATCGAGAGTCTGCGGGAAGGCTCCGCGTACCGAGCTCCGCTCTCCTCTCCCCATTGTGGAGACTGGACGCCACCCGGCCTGGTAACCGTTCGTTTCCGCTATCCAGACGGTGACGTGAAGTCGGTGAAGCTTCATGCCAAGCCGATGGTGCTCTACCTCCGGGTTCTCCAGGACAGTGGCCAGTTCTGTGAGGTCACGGTCGACTTCACCTCCTCCTACTCCGGGAGCTATCGGAGCTATGGCCAGCAGAACACGCTGTATCAGGCCTACCGAGCCGGTACCGGCCACCTGGCGGCCAACCCGTGCAAGGGCTACCATCGATGCGGCCGCGCGATCGACCTGGTGAATGGGATCGTTCCGAAGGTGGCCCAGCTGATGACGGCGAAGACAGAGACCGGGAAACGTTGGTGGCACGGCGACGTATTCGGCGACCCTCCACATTACTCGTACGGAGTTCAGGCATGACCGTGCTGCTGTTCATCGTCGGTGCCGTAGTGCTCACATGGCTGATCGGTCTGCTGATCTATGCTTTCATGAAGGAGGGAGAATGACCGCGGGCGCCGGATACGATCTGCTCTACTCGGCAGCCGGCTTCGTGCTCGGCATCCTTCTGCGAATCGCGACCTGGACAATGAGGCGTGATTGAGCGCTCGTCTCACCGCTTACATCGCCATCCTGGTCTCGGTCGTATGGGCAGTCTCCTTCATCGCCGACATCCTGATCCCGACGTATGATCCTTCGCCATTTGTTCACCTCGCGATGATGACCGTTGTCGGGGCCGCGTTCTCTCACTCGGTCCTTAGGAGGAATCACCGATGAGCGCAGCACGATTTGTACGTGACGTGATCTTGGGCCTCTCGGGATTCTCGGTAGGCATCTTGATCTATCTCGGGGTCATCGAGCTCGGGAACGCGCTCCGGCCCTCGTGGTCGCCGAGATTTTTGGCCACGGCTGTGGTCAGACTCGGAACAGCCTTGACCATCGGGCTGGTCATGGAAGCTGTCTTCCGAACCAAGCAGATCGACTGGAACTGGCGGATAGCCCTGTATACCCTGGGGCTGGCCATGGTGCTGGCCGGAGCTCTGGGAATCCTGGTTGCCAAAGCGCACCTGAGGAGGGAATGATCATGGGACTGACCAAGGCGGATATCCGCCGAGTCCTTTGGACGTTCGTCCAGGCTGGCATGGCCTATGCGGCCCTGGCCTGGTCCAATGCGATTCCTGGAGCGCCGCTGTCGTGGAAGGCGTTGCTGGTCGGCGGGGTGGCAGCTGGCGTCTCCGCGGTGAAGAACCTCCTCCTGCCGGATACTTCGACCCTGAAGTAGGGGGGGCTGCTGTAGGGCGATCTTCCGACTGTTCAGCCTTGGCGCTTTCCTTCATCATGGGACTCGACCCCGATGAAGGAGGCAGAAGTGAAGAAGCTGCTGGTAGTGGTACTGACGGGCCTGGCCATTCTGGCCGGTCCAGTTTCAGCGTTGGCCTCAGGCGGCGGTGCCGGTGACGATGTGCTCTATGGCACGGCCCAGGCCGATGTGCTGAGCGGTGGTCCCGGTAATGATGTCATCTTCGGCAAAAGCGGGGACGACGTGATCCGGGGCGGCTTGGGGCAGGATGCGATCTGGGGCGGCCCTGGGTTCGATGTCTGCTATGTCGAGCCGAAGGACCTGTACTCCGGCTGCGAGGACGTTCGGCGAACAAGGAAATCATAGCCCGCATTCGGTCAGCTGGCGTTGGCGCTTCTAGGAGGACGGGATGGATCCAGGGCAGCGAATTCGGTTCACAGTAGACAACCTCGGTGCCGTAGCCCGGAAGAGCTCGGGCCGCTTCACCGACCGCCTCGTTATGGCTGGTGACCAAGGAACCTACGACAGCCCGTACACGGAGATCCCTGAGGATGACTGGCACTGGGTCAGTTTGGATGACGGGCAGTTTGTCCCAGTCCACGTCTCCCAGTTCGAGACGATGTCGGAAGACCAAGACTCTCTGTGGAGGGGGAAGGCATGAACGACGAAGTTCTGCTGGCCCGCTGGCGTGAAATCAAGGACCGCCCATTGCTCGCAGGCGGTCACAGTCCGGACAGCCAGATGTGCGTCATGGAGGCGGTGGCTTACGTCGCGGGTGAGGAATGGACGGATTCTCCGAAATGCGCGTCCCAGGTCATCGCCCAGTTCCTACGCTCCTGGAACGATGCGCTTTCAGACGAAGATCGTCAGAGGCTCAAGCCTTACATCCCTAAGGTCATCGGGACCGCGGCCAGCACTGAAGCCGAGGAACGGCGTGCCTGGATCGTCACGGATTGGCTCTCTCGGACGCTGGCCCCAGCATTCCTACGCTTGGCGGGGCTTGAATC
>JBOGSE010000563.1:0-4256 GCA_050694895.1 bacterium
CGGCAGGACCTGATCCGCTACACGCGGGCGGGGTCTTTCAACGTCTGGCAGTTTGCCGACGACGAGTATGCCCCACTCTCGTTCGAGCGCCCCGAGCTGGCCAACCACATCCCCGAGGATGAAGAAGTCACCGACCCGGTCGAAGGGCGGATGGAAGGTGGCAAAATGCCCGGCGAGTGGCGCCTGCTGGGCTGGCTCGAGCGCGAGGGCTATGCCTACGACTTCTATTCAGAGCACCAGCTGCACACCGGGGCGCTCGACCTCGATGCCTACAGAGTCTTGATCCTCAGCGTGCACCCCGAATACTGGTCACGGCGCATGTATGAGCGCACCAAGGACTGGGTTCATAATCGCGGCGGGCGCCTGATGTACCTGGGCGGCAACGGACTCAACTGCGAGATCGAGTTTCTCGACGACGCCACAATGCGCTGCAAGACCCAGCTCCTGAGCAAGGACGGCGCGCTCGGGATGACCGATCCGAAGGACCCAAGCCGCTACCTCGAGAGCCGCTTCCACCGCACCGTGGAATGCGAGGCGAACCTCCTGGGCGTGGTCTGCACCGAGAGCGGTATCATGACCGTGGCGCCGTACAAGGCCCTGGCGGAGGGGCATTGGGTGTTCGAAGGCACGGGACTGCGTGCCGGCGACCTCTTCGGGACCCGCAGCCTGCACGAGCGCATCCACGGCGGCGCGTCGGGCCACGAGACCGACAAGATGAGCAGGTACTCGCCCAAGGGCACCACGCTGCTGGCGAAGGGGATCAACCCCGATGACGGCGGCGCGGAGATGGTCTACTACGAGATGCCTGGCGGCGGCGCTGTCTTCTCGGTGGGCTCGATCACGTATCCGTCATGCCTGCTGGTGGACGCGCACATCTCGCGGATCACGAAGAACGTCATCGAGCGCTTCCTCAAAGGATAGTTATCCCGGTGGCGGGCTCGTCGTGGGCTTCAGCGCAAGCCGGCCGGCGGCAGACTGCTCGATCTGAGCGCGATCGAATGTGATGAGATGGTGGCGTCCCGCCAGCCACGTGGGGAGTTGGTCGCAGTAGTGCGCGCTTCCCGGATGACCCGAGGTGCCGGCCGAGTCGACCTCCATGAGGGCAGGCGGGGATGAGTTCAGGTCGGCGATCAGGCGGTAGTTGGCGCCGAGCGCCGCCATGTAGTTCGGGTCATAGCCCGTGTTGCACACGGTCACCCCGCTGCCGTGCACGGGATTGCCGCCACGGTCGAGCAGTTGGGCCAGATCTCCGCGACCAGAAAGGGCGTGCCGCAGCGGAATCGTGTGCGCGCGCCCCCAGGTCCATGTAGACATATCGGCGCCAAGGCGCGTCTCCAGATCGTCGAGGGTGCGCCGAAACGTCTCGACGATCGCGTCCTCGCGTTTGTGGCCGACGAACCATCCGTGGCGATCCTCCGCGAGCAAGGTCAGGGCGAGTCCCCCGATGGCGCCGGCAATGAGCGACGTCACCGACCGGGGAAAGCGCTCCTCAGCAACGGTCTGACACCATCGCGTGAAAAAGGTCTCGAAGAGCGTTCCACCGACTTCCTCGATGTCCATCCGGCAGTTCCAGGTCCGGAGATAGTCCGCGGCCTGCCGCAGACGCTCGCCGGACGCGCCTGCGAGCACGGAGAGCAACCGCGGGACAGCCTCGACCGCGCGCAGCGAAAGCGTGTCCATCTGCATGCGGGCGAAGTCAGCGGGATCGAACCGGTCCTGCGCTTCGAGCATCTCGCGGATGCGTTGGGCGCGGTGGCCGCTGCCCGAGGTGTTGGAAAGCGGATACGGAAAGTCCGCGGGCGCTGTGCGGTTGTTGGCCGACCTGACCCACCCCGCGGGTGGATCGGCAAGCGCAGGCATGCCGTCATACGGAATATAGGCTTCCCACTGGTGCGCGGGATCCCAGCCCGGGCGGTACCCACGGTCCCAGTTCGTGCGAATCGGAATCCGGCCTGCGCACTGATACCCGATATGCCCACCGGTGTCGGCGAACACAAAACTCCAGGTCGGGGAACGCCAGTTCTCGAGGGCCTCTCTGAACTCGCGGCAATCACGCGCGCGGCTCGCGACCAGCGCGCAGGTGAGCTCGTCACACACGTCCGCCCCGACCCAGCGCAGTGCGACCGGTCCGGTGTGCCGTGCCGGTTCGGGCAGCAACTCGTCGACGATGGGACCGTTGCGAGAGAAGCGAATGCTCCTCCGTACTGGTTCCCCACCCTTGACCGCGATGTCCTCGACGAGTTCCCGCGCTTGTTCCCAGCGACCATCGTAGAGGAAACACCCCGGGTGCCGGGGGTCGGTGCGCTCCTGGTACAGGTCACGTTGTGAGCAGATGTTGTTGGTGATCCCCCATGCGACCCTCTCGTTGCGTCCCAGCATCACCGCCGGGATACCGACATACGCGACACCCGCCACATCGAACGATCCGCCACGCAGGTGCGCTTCATACCAGCACGAGGTGGTGCCAAAGGCGATGTGCGGATCGCTGGCCAGCAGCGGGCGCCCGCTCGTGCTGAGGCCACCGGCGACCGCCCAGTTGTTGCTCCCACGTTCGTCCGATCCGCTCGAGGTGCCGCGGGCGGGTTCTGCGAGAAGCGGCGAGGGCACGTACGATCCGGACGGGATGATGCTCTCCAGTCCGGCCTCGGGCGTCAGGAATGCCTGGTAGAGCGCGGAGTCTCCGAGCGTGCGTTTTGCCAGTTCCGGGAGGGCGATGACGAAGAGCCGGCCGGTGAGATACCAGCGAAATTCGCCCAGAATCGCGATGGAGTCGAGCGGCGTCCACGGCTCCGGCGTGTAGTCGAGGAGCGCGAACTCGATGGGCAGCGAATGACTCTGCTCGATGCTCGCGTTGATGCCTGCCGAGAAGTGCTCGAGGAGCGTGCGCGTCTCTTCGGGCAGGTGCGCGAGATGCCGCCGGGCGATCGTGGGGATCCCGACGGTGCGCGCGACGGTGTCCAGGGCGAGTCCTTCGGGTCCCAGGATCTCCGCCAAACGGCCCAGCGCCCTGCGGCGCAGATAGTCCATTTGCCACAGACGGTCCTGGGCCATTGCAAAGCCAAACCCAAAAAACAGCGCCGCATCCGTCGGGGCGTAGATGTACGGAATCCCTAACCGGTCACGCAGTATCTCGATCTCGCCTGGCCCCGGAACGTTTATGCTTCCTGACATCACCGGCACCCGCGAGGCCGCCTCGGCCTGCCACCATTCGTCGAAGGCGGTCCGGGTCAGGCCGGCGTCGGCGCAGACAGACGCGATGGACGCGCCCGCTCCGAGGCGTCGCAGGATCTCTTCCGAGGATAGCGTCATCACCGTCAAGACCTCCGGGGTGGCTCGCGGTCGGGCGCGAATAGATTGCCGTGCGAAGGCATGCCCTCTGGTCCGCGCAGCGTGACGCCGCGCCCATAGATACTGGTCATCTCGTTGTCAGGCCCACAGCACGGTGCCGTCGCGGCGCGGATCTGCGACCCCGGTCATGACGTCAGGCCCCGCGTCAACGCGTATCGCCTGCAACGCGCCGAAGCGCGGACGGAGCGCCACCATGTGGCCCCGCGCGCTCAGCCCTTCGGCGAGTGCCTCGTTGCCTTCTTCAATCGTGACGGGCTCCGCGGTCTCGATATGATACCGGGTGGTCGACACGGCGGCGTCTGTGGGTTCACCGAGGTCAAGCAGCCGCACCAGGCCGTTGAGGAGCGTGCTGACAATTGTGCGGCCACCCGCGGCACCGGCGGCGAGCAGCGGTTGCCGGTCTTTGACCACGAGGATGGGCGACATGTTGTGCAACGGGCGCTTCCGCGGACCGATGGAGTTGGGACGACCGGGCCTGGGATCGAATCGGGAGATTCCATGGCCGAGCACGAGTCCGGTGCCGGGGACCGCGAGCAGGCTGCCAAAGCTGCCTCCAAGGGTGGTCGTGACCGACACGACGTTTCCGTGTCGGTCGGCGGTGCAGAGATGCGCAGTACCGGTCAGCAGCGGGTCAGGCGCGATGATGGCGCCGCGCTGCGGCGACCGCAGTCCGGCGCGAACATCTTCTTGAAGGGCCCCGACCCGAGCCGTGCTCAACTCCGCGTGTTGATCGATGGCCACGGCTTCAGGATCGCCGCACCTGGTGAGCCTCTCTCGCCAGCAGACCTTGGACACTTCCACCAGCAGGTGGATGAGATCGACATCATTCCCTGCCCCCCGCGGGGTATCAAGGCCGTCGAGCACCCGCAGCATTTGGAGAACGGTCAAACCTCCCGCGGGCAAGGGCG
>JBOGSE010000564.1:0-6151 GCA_050694895.1 bacterium
TCGCCGCGCACATGTTCATCTTCTACTTCGGGGTCCTGGCCGACATCACGCCGCCGGATGCGCTGGCCGCGTACGCGGCCGCCGCGATCGCCAAGACCGACCCGCTGGCGACCGGGTGGACCGCGACGCGCCTGGCGCTTGCCGGGATCGTTGTGCCTTTCATGTTCGTGTACTCCCCCGCGATGCTGCTGCAGGGAGCCGGGAGCGGAGAGATCGTGCTCACCGTGGCCACCGCCATCGTCGGGGTCGTGGCGCTGGCCGCCGCGGTCTCGGGGTATTTCTTCGCCCCGGCGACGTTAGCGGACCGGGTCATGCTGGTCGCCTCGGCACTGGCCCTCATCTTTCATGATCCTCGCGGCGACGCCCTCGGCCTTGTTCTGCTCGTGCTGGTGGCGGGATTGCAGATCGTGAGGCGAGGCCGCGCACGGGTCGTGCCGGCGACCGCAGGAGGAGACGGCGGGGGGTAACCAGAACAAACGGCGCGCGCGGGCGCAGTGCCCGAGTCGGCAGGATGGGGGAGGGGGATGCCGTGAAGGTGCGATGGTTCTTGCTCGTTGTGACAGTGCTGCTCGTGGGCGCGGTGGCGGCGCCCAGCGGTGCCCAGGTTCGCCTGCTGTCCCTGGTCACGGGTGGGACGGCAGGCGTCTACTTCCCGCTGGGCGGGGCGATGGCCGAGATCTGGAACAGGGCCGTGCCGGGCGTGCGTGTCGCGTCCCAGAGCAGCGGCGCGTCGGTGCTCAACATTCAGACCATGGCGCGCGGGGACGCGCACCTGGGGCTCGTCCAAAACGACGTCGCCTACTACGCGAACAACGGCACCGAGGCGTTCGCGGAACCGGGCAGCAACCGGCCGCGGCCCGTTCCCGGAATTCGCGGCATCGCGATGCTCTATCCCGAGACGATCCAGATCGTGACGCTGCGCGGCCGGCGCATCAACGGCGTCGAGGACCTCCGCGGCAAGCGCGTGATCGTCGGCGCGCCCGGGAGCGGCACCGAGGCGAACGCGCGGCAGATCCTGTCCGTGCACGATATCTTCTACCGTGAGCTGCGCGCCGATTTCCTGTCGTTTGCGGCCGGGATCGATCAGCTACGCGACGGGAACGTCGACGCCGTCTTTATCACCGCGGGCACGCCCACAGCGGCCGTGACCGACCTGGCCTCGAACCGCGAGGTGCTGATCCTGCCGGTGAGCAGCGAAGCGCTCGACGCGCTGCGGGCGCGCTGGCCATTCTACACGCGGAACGTGATTCCGGCCGACACGTACCGCGGGCAGACCGCGCCCGTCTCAACCGTGGCCGTGATGGCGATGCTCGTCGCCCGCGGCGATCTGCCGGAAGATCTGGTCTACAATCTGACGAAAGCGCTATGGGAGAACCTCGATCGGATGCGGGCGGCCCACGCGCGCGGGCGCGACCTCGAATTGACTAAGGCGCTCGACGGGATGCCCGTGCCGGCCCACCCGGGTGCCGAGCGCTACTACCGCGAGCGGGGAGTGCGAACGCGATAGGCCGGCGCAGCGGTCCGGTTCTCATCGCAGTTTTGGTGGCCGCGGGCGCAGTAGCCGCGGCCATCGTACTTGTGGACCGCTCCGCCGTCGCACTCGATGTGGTCGAGGCCAGGACTGATCGGGTGCTGTGGCGGCGGGCGGTTGAGCCCGGCGAGCGCGTCGAATTGCGGTACATTCACTCGGTCGAGCGCACCCCGGTCATCGAGGAGTTCCGGGCCGAGCGCCATGGCCTCCGCCTGGTGGCCATGCGGTTTTACTCTCAGGGGGCCGGCCTGCCGACCGAAGGCTACACGCGCGAGGGCGATCAGTTCGTGCTCCGAACGAACCGTCGAATCGGGACCCTTCCGCTGCGCGTGTCGAGCATCGCCGGACACCGCCTGCGCGTCGGCGCCGTCGACGTCGATCTTGCGGCGCTTGCCGGCGATGGCGCTGCGGTTGCGCTGACCAGCGGACCTGGTCCCTGGCTCCTGCGGTGGCCGTGGGTTTCGCGGGGACCGTGACGCAGGATTACCCTGTGGAGGCCTGTGGTATAATTCTGGTGACTCCTCGACGTTGCCCCTGGCCCAACTGGCCCAAAAGGAAGGCAGTCGCTCCTTGAACGCATCAAGTTACGCGCTTGAACTCATCACTCTTGTCCTGCTGGTGCTTCTGGCGGCGTTCTTCTCGGGCTCTGAGACAGCCCTGTTCGCTGCCAACCGGCTCCGGCTTCGCCATCAAAAGGAAGAGGGTGGCCGCCGTGCCGGCGTGGCCCTGAGCCTACTGGAACATCCGGCCCGGCTGTTCTCGACGCTGCTCATCGGCAACAATATCGCGAGCACCGCCGTCGCGGTCATCGCGACGGCGACCATGGTGCGGCTCGTGGGACCCGAGCGCGGATCGCTGTACGCATTTGCGATCATCACGCTCGTGCTGCTGATCTTTGGGGATATCACGCCCAAGACCCTGGCCGCCCATCACGCGGACCACCTGGCGCTCCTGGTGGCCCGGCCGGTGCGGTTCGTGTCGTGGCTGCTCGGGCCGGTCATCCGCGTCCTGTCGCTGCTGACGAATCTGCTGACGCGACCGCTCGGTGGCCACGTGCGGGCGGATGCGCCGATGGTGACCGAAGAAGAGATCCAGACGCTCGTCAGGATGGGCGAGGAACAGGGCGTGCTCGAGCAGGACGAGCGCGAGATGATCCACTCGATCTTCGCGTTCGGCGACACGGTGGTGCGGGAGGTCATGGTGCCGAGGATCGACATGGTCTGCGTCGAGGCCGATGACCCTATCCAGGCCATCCTGGAGGTCGTCCGCACCCACGGGCATTCGAGAATCCCCGTCTATCACGAAACCATCGATCAGATCGTCGGACTCGTGCACGTGAAAGACCTGCTCGCGGCCTACCGGTCGGGCAGGCTGGAGGGCGCGGTCCGCGATTTCGCGCGGCCGGCCTACTTCGTGCCCGAGACGAAAGGATTGGACGATCTGTTCCGTGAGATGCGCCGGAAGAAGGTGCACATGGCGATCGCGGTGGATGAGTACGGCGGTACCGCGGGGCTGGTGACGATCGAGGATCTGCTCGAAGAGATCGTCGGGCCCATTCAGGACGAGTATGACATCGAGGAACCACCAATCAAGGTGCTGAACGAGCGCGTGGCGCTGGTCGACGGCCGCGTGAACCTCGAGGATGTGAACGCCGCGCTGCGTCTCGATCTCCCGGCCGGCGATGTGGACTCGGTCGGAGGATTCGTGTACAGCCTGCTCGGGCATGTCCCCGCCCAGGGCGAGCGGGTGACGTACAACGGCGTCGAACTCTCGGTCGAGCGTGTGGACGGCAACCGGATCGCGCAGGTAAAGATCACGAAGGCCGAGCCGGTCGCCTCCGTCGACGAGTGATGCGTCACCGTCTGCGTACCTACCTGGTCGCGGGCCTGCTCGTGATTCTGCCGCTCGGTGTGACCGTGTTGGTGCTCCTGGCGCTCTTCCGGTTTCTCGACAGCCTGCTTGCTCCCGCCGTCCAGTATCTGCTCCAGCGGAGGGTCCCCGGCCTCGGCCTCGTCGCCGGGATCATCATGATCCTCATTGCGGGTGCCTTTACCAGCAACGTGCTCGGGCGCAGGGTGGTGAGCCTGTTTGACCGCGCGATCCTGCGGATCCCCATCGTCCGGACCATCTACTCCGCCATCCGCCAGCTCACCGATTCGGTCTTCATGCAGAACCGCTCGGCATTCAAGCGCGCGGTCCTCGTCGAATGGCCGCGGCAGGGCCTCTACTCGGTCGGATTCGTCACCGGCGAGACCGCCGGCGGGGCGCACCCAGGCGAGCGTATCCTCAACGTCTTCATGATGCACACACCGAATCCCACCACAGGCATTCTCTGTCTGGTGCCCGAGAGTCAGGCCATCCCATTGGACATGAGTGTCGAGGCCGCGCTCAAGCTCGTCGTGTCCGGCGGCATCGTGGCCCCTCCGATCCGCGCGCCGGCGGACGAGCCGGCGACACCCGGCCTGCCAATCCCGCCCCGGCCGACGCGCGGCGGGGTGCGATGAGAACCCGCGCCCGCCCGATCACACGGCGCGAGATCGCCGCTGTGGTGCGCGCCGCGCGCGGTGCACGCCGCCACGCATACGCCCCGTACTCGCGGTTTCCGGTTGGAGCCGCCGTGCTCACGGCCTCGGGAGCGGTCGTCGCGGGATGCAACGTGGAGAATGCCTCATATGGTCTCTCGATCTGCGCCGAGCGCGCGGCGATCCACCGCGCGGTGGCGCAGGGGCATCGCCGGCTGCGGGCGGTCGCCGTCGCCGGCGGTCGGAACGGCGCGATGCCCTGTGGAGCCTGCAGGCAGGTCATGCTGGAGTTCGGCGTGAGAGACGTGATCGTCGCCGGCCCACGCCGCGCGACGCATGTGTTCAGGCTCGCCGAGCTGCTTCCCCGTCCGTTCGGTCCATCCGACCTGCGCTAGAACACCGTCGTCTCGCGCAGTTCAAGTCCCGTGTCGTCGCTTGACACTCCATAGAGCCGCGCGTATGGTAGGCACGACACGTCGGGTCCCGTTGCCTCCCACATGCTCACCGAGCGTCTCGTCGAGACCACCTCGCGGTTTCTCAGGGAACGAAATCTGAGCGGTCTGGCCGCGCTGCTGGCCCCCCTGCACCCGGGCGATCTTGCCGATCTCCTGCGCCGCCTCTCGGAACGCGATCGCACGACCGTGCTGCTGCTTCTCCCCGACGAGCAGGCGGCCCTGGTACTGGAATCCCTCGACCCCGACGAGCGGGTCGCCCTGAGCCAGACCCTGGCCGATGAACAGCTGGTGCCGCTGCTGAGCGAGATGGCCACCGATGAGGTGACCGACCTGCTCGGTGAGCTGCCGCGTGACCGCGCGCAGCGCCTGCTGCGCCAGATGCGCCGGGACGACGCGACCGAAGTCGCCGGCCTGATGGCGTTTCCAGAGCGCAGCGCGGGCGGGCTGATGACCACGGACATCGTGGCCATCAGCCCGGATCTCACGGTCGGCCGTGCGATCCAGGACGTGCGCGACCAGGGGCGGGAGGTCGAACTGCTGTACTACGTCTACGTCACCGAGGCCGCCCGGCTGGTAGGGGTCGTGACCCTGCGCGAGCTGATCGCGGCGCCAACGGACCGTACCATCCGCGCGATGATGCACACGCGGTTGGTGACGGTCGCCCCCCTGGACGACCAGGAAGCCGTGGCCGCGGTTGCCCGCAAATACAGCCTGCTCGCGGTGCCGGTCGTCGACGACTCGGGCCGCCTGCTCGGCGTGGTGACGTCGGATGATCTCCTCGGTGTTGTCGAGACCGAGGGCACCGAGGACGTGTTGGGGTTGACCGGGGCGGTCGGTGGCGCCCAGATGCAGGCCCGCATCTTCCCCTGGGATGTCCTGGGGAAGCGGAGCGGCTTCCTCGTGCTCAATCTGTTCTTGGACATCCTCGCCGTGATCGTCATCAGCCGGTTCACGGGCACGCTCGAAGCCACCCTGGCGCTCGCGTTCTTCATCCCCGCGCTCATGGCGTCGGCTGGAAATGTTGGGGCGCAGTCGCTGGCCCTCGCCGTCCGCGGCCTGGCCACGGGGCGCTTTGGCCGGGACGCCTGGCGGCAGGTCGGGCGGGAGGGCACGACCGGCGCTGTGGTGGGCGCGGTGTGCGGGCTGGCCGTGGGCGCCTACGCCGCGCTGTGGCAGCAGGATCTCAAGCTTGGTCTCGTTGTCGGTGGGTCGATGTGGTTGGGCCTGCTGATCGCGGCACCCCTGGGGATGGTCATCCCGCTGACGATGGATCGGCTCGGCGTCGACCCGGCGATCACCTCGGGGCCGCTCATCACCACGATCGCCGACATCCTGGCGCTCATCATGTACTTCGTGCTGGCCATTCAGCTGCTCAGGGCGGTGGGTGGATGAGCAGGCTGCCGTCGGCACGGAGCCTGCACCAGCTGGCGCGAGAAGACCCCCGCCGCCTCAAGGCTGAGCTCGAGTCTGCCCACCCCGCAGATATCGCCGAAGCCCTCGCGGATCTGGAGGACTCCCAGGCCGCCGAGGTCCTCGCCGGCGTGCCCGACCTCGCGCCCGCCGTCATCGAGCACCTGCCGGTTGAGCGCCAGGAGACGCTGCTTCGGCAACTCGCCCCGCAGCAGGCATCGGATGTCCTGGAA
>JBOGSE010000565.1:0-1949 GCA_050694895.1 bacterium
AGACATACCGTGGTGCATCCGCGCTTTTCGCGGCGTCCACGCTGGCGCCAGGCTGAACCCTGACGGTCGACGCCGACGCTAAGCGACGAGAACTACGAATGTTTTTCACTTTCGCGACAGAAACTAACTAGCCAAGGGCTTCGCCCTTGATATCCCGTCGATGCGGGGCATGGAGGTGACGACGAAGATCGCTCGCTGCGCTCGCGCGGGGCTGCGCCCCGCCGTTGATCTTCGCGTGATCGCGACGCCGACCAAGCCACTCGCGGGCGGCCACCGGCGAGTGCCCGTAGACACGTTCATGGCAGTACGCTCCCGGTATCTCACCACGCGGGAGGGCGCCATGAACGCGTTCTACGAGCATCACCAGGGTAGCATTCGGTTCGGGTACCGGTGCGTCGATCGCATTCTGCTCAACGGCGTGATCCAGCCGTTCCAGCAACCCGAGCGCGTCATCGGGTTCTTCAACACCTACCGCGAACACCAGCTCGTGAGCCGGGATGCGCTGCGCGACATCGCCACCCAGTTCCAGAACTGGGTCAAGAACCGAGCGCATATCTGGGGCGTGCCCCTCCTGGACGCGCCCCCCGGGCGGCGCGACGAGTTCGTCGAGCCTTACTTCAAGCGCGCCCAGCCCGATGCGGTGGTCGTCATCCTCAAGGCCCGCGAGCCCGCGCGAATCCTGATCGCCATCGGAAACAAGGCCGATAATCGCTGGCATCTCCAGTTCGCCCAGCGCTGGGTCGTCCACTACAACTTCTATGTGAACGATGCCCGCTGGGGCCGGATGTTCGTCCGCGTCTGCCCGTATTTCCCCTTCTCGGCGCGCGTCTATCTGAACCAGCACCACTGGCTGGCCAACGAGCTGCGGACGGAGGGCATCGCCTTCCAGCAGTGTGGCAATGCCTTCCTGAAGTGCCGGACCCCGGAGCGCCTCCAAGAACTCGCCGACTCGCTGACGGCGCGCGACCTGGCGAGCTGCGGCGAGAAATGGCTCGCCCGCTTCACCCCGTTCTTCACCGCCCGAGAACGCACCCAGGCCGGCTGTCGGCATCGGCTGTTCTTCGCCCAGGTTGAGTACTGCGACAACCTGATCTTTCACCGGCGCGCCGCCCTCGATGAACTCGGCGAGCGCCTGCTAGACGCCAATCGCACCATCGGTCAGCCCACCAAGCTCACAGTGATCTTCGGGCGCCGGATCACCCGCCGCTATCGCGGGCAGTTGCAGACCGTCATCGAGGATCTCCACCTGCCAAATCCCGTGATCCGGAGCCACTACGGCCACGGCTTCATCAAACAGTACGTCCGCGACCATCGCCTGCTGCGGACCGAAGCGGCCACCAATGATGTCCGGGACTACGCCGTCCCCAAGGCGATCGACCATCTCCCACAGCTGCGCCAGAAGCAGACGGCGATCCTCGACACCTACCTGGATGTGCAGCAGGACATCCTGGAGACGTTCGTCGATCGCGGGCAGCTGCGGGCCTTGAGCCAGCCCACCGTCCTCCCGAGCGGCAAACGGATCCCGGGCCTGCGGCTGGATCATCCGCGCCTGCTGGCCGTGATGCAGACCCTGGTCCGCTTCGCGCACCTGGCCGCTGGCCGCACCTTTCGCATGGCGGAGCTCCATGCGCCCGTGACCGAGGCCTTGGACCACTCGACGGCCGCCTTCCGGCTCGCGTCTCTGCGCTACGAGGTCTCGAAGCTGCGCGCCAAGGGCTTGGTCGAGAAGCTCCCGCATTCTCGACGATATCGGCTCCGGCCGGAGGGTTATCGCCTCTGCCTGGTGTTCCTCAAACTCTTCGAGCGCATCTACGCGCCCCTCACGGCCGGGCTGCTGCGACCCGTCGTCGCTGACGCGCAGCTTCCCGAGCAGAAGCTCTCTCAACTCGACCGGCTCTACCAGCGCGTCAGCGCGGCGCTCGACCGTCTGGTCCACGCCGTCGGACTCA
>JBOGSE010000566.1:0-3016 GCA_050694895.1 bacterium
CCCAGGCGCCGGCCCTGCCGGTAGGGGAAGATGTCGAGAACCTCGCCCGCGGCGTGCCGCGCCTGCATCCGCCGCCAGAAGTCGGGGCTCAACAGATCGCGGTGGGCCTCCAGAAACACCTCGCGCACGGTCCCCTGCAGCCCCATGAAGGTGAGAAATTCCTCGGGAAAGAGGTCCCCGTCGCCCACATAAAACCACGGCTCCGCTGCCAGCTCCTCGTCGAGGTCCCGGGCCCGCGGCATGTCGCGGAAGTTGCAATCGGTCAGCGGGCACAGCTCGTCGTAATCGTAAAACGCCACGCGCCCATGCCGGGTGACGCCGAAGTTCTTCAGCAGGAGATCGCCGGGAAAGATGTTCGTGGCCGCCAGGTCCTTGATCGCCTGGCCGTACTCCAGCGCCGCGTCGCGCGCGCTCGCCTCCGTCGCGTCGCGGAGATACAGGTTGAGCGGGGTCAACCGCCGCTGCGTGTAAAGGTGCCGGATGACCACCTGGCCGTCCCGGACCGCCACGCTGTCACCCGCCGTGTCCATCAGCTCCGCCAGCAGGGCATCCGAGAACCGATCCCGGTTAAACGCCAGATGCTCGAACTCCTGCGCATCCGCCAGGCGCCCAGCCCGATCGTGATTGAACACCAGTTGGTATTTGTTCAGCACGTCCGGGCGGGTCGTGGTTTTCGGGAACGGGATCGTGTCACGGATCACCTTGAACACGACGTCGTACGAGGGCAGGGTGAACACCACCATCACCATGCCCCGGTCGCCGGGGGCGATCTTGAACTTGTCCGTGGAGCGCTCGAGATGGCGGAGGAGATCCCGGTACAGCTCGGTCTTGCCGTGCTTGTTGTAGCCCAGCGCGATGTACAGCTCGGCGACGCGCTTCAGCGGCATGATAGACTTCAGGAACTGGATCACGTCGTGCGGCCGGTCGGCGTCCACATGGAAGTAGGAGTGCGTGAAGCTGAACACGATGCTGACCTCGTCCTCGGTCGTGAGCGCGGCGTCCACCACGATCCCCTGGCCCGCGTTGACCAGGGCGACGGCGAGCGGCATGAGCCGGTTCCCGCTCCGGATCCTCCCGATGAGATACGCGCCCTTGTTCCGGTAGAACACCGGCCTGAGGATCTCGACGGCCTCGATGGGCTGCGCCCCCCACTCCCCCCGCCGCCGGGCCTCGATCTCCCCCGCCACGAGGCGCGCGTCCCGGTCGGTGTCGCCATAGGCGAGGGTGAAGGAATGCTCCGCCAGGATGTCCCTCACCAGCGCGGGGATCGGCCCGCGGCCGGCGTACATCCGGTACACCGGCTCGTCCGCCGGCGGCGGGGGCGCGTCGAAGTCCGAGTCTACGTACTCGATCTTGGGATCCACGCCGACCGTGGCGAAGATCCGCCGCGTGACCGAATTGAAGAAGGTCTCGGCCAGCTCGAAGTCCGTGCGGCCCGCGATGGACTGCGTGTACGCCGCCTTCATCCGGGCCCACAGCGTCCGAGCCTGCGCGTCCTCGCCCAGGATCCGGAGCACGCCCGCGACGACGCGCGTGACCACCCGGGGGTAGAGGTCCAGGCGCTCCCGCGCGTCCCCCTGCATCCCGCGCCACTCCTGCCCCTCAAAGCTGGACCGGGCGCGATGCGTGATCTGCCGAAACTCCCGTCGGTAGGCATCGAAGGCGTGCCGGATCGCATCGGCGCCGCGTCGCGCCAGTGAGCCGTTCCCCTGATCAGGCGCCATGCGCTACATCCGGGCGATCACGGCGTCGCCGAATTCGGAGCACTTCACTTCCTTGGCGCCCTCCATCAGCCGCGCGAAGTCGTAGGTGACGGTCTTGCCGCCGATGGCGCCGTTCATACCCTTGACGATCAGGTCGGCGGATTCGGCCCAGCCCATGTAGCGGAGCATCATCTCCCCGGAGAGCACGACCGAGCCGGGGTTGACCTTGTCGAGGTTGGCGTACTTGGGCGCGGTGCCGTGCGTCGCCTCGAACACGGCGTGGCCGGTGACGTAGTTGATGTTGCCGCCCGGCGCGATGCCGATGCCGCCGATCTGCGCCGCCAGGGCATCCGACAGATAGTCGCCGTTCAGGTTCAGCGTCGCGATCACGTCGAACTCTTCCGGCCGCGTCAACACCTGCTGGAGCGTGATGTCGGCGATGGCGTCCTTCACCAACAGCCTGCCCGCCGCCAGCTCGGCCTTCTGCTCGGCGTCGGCCGCCGCCTCGCCCTTTTTGGCCTTCGCGCCCTCCCACTGATCCCAGGTGTACACCCTGTCGCCGAACTCGCGCTCGGCCAGCGCATAGCCCCAGTTGCGGAACGCCCCCTCGGTGAACTTCATGATATTGCCCTTGTGGACGAAGGTCACGCTGCGCCGTTTGTTGGCGAGCGCGTACTGGATCGCCGCGCGGATCAGGCGCTCGCTGCCCTCCCGTGAGACCGGCTTGAGGCCAATGCTCGACGTCTCGGGGAAGCGAACCCGCTTGTACATCTGCGGGAAGGACTCCCGGAGAAACGCGAGTACCTTCTTGACGTCCTCGGAGGCCTGCTCGAACTCGATGCCAGCGTAGATGTCCTCCGTGTTCTCGCGGAAGATCACCATGTCCACCTTTTCCGGATGCCTGACCGGGGACGGCACGCCCTTGAACCAGCGGACCGGCCTGAGACACACGTACAGGTCGAGGAGCTGGCGCAGCGCGACGTTGAGCGAGCGGATACCGCCGCCGATCGGCGTGGTCAGCGGCCCCTTGATGCCGACGAGAAACTCCCGGAAAGCCTCGACGGTCTCGTCGGGCAGCCAGGTGCTGAATTTCTTGAACGCCTTCTCGCCGGCGTACACCTCCATCCATTCGATCCGGCGCCGGCCCCCGTAGGCTTTCTCCACCGCCGCATCGAATACACGCACGCTGGCGCGCCAGATGTCGGGGCCGGTCCCGTCGCCTTCGATGAAGGGGATGATCGGATCGTCGGGCACGCGCAGCGTGCCGTTCTGGATGGTGATCTTCCGAGGGTCGGACATGGTTCAGCCTCCTA
>JBOGSE010000567.1:0-1906 GCA_050694895.1 bacterium
TCGCTTCTCATCTACGGAGCGGTCGGTCCGATCGTCGGCCGCATGGCCGACCGCTGGGGTCCGCGCGGCGTCCTGATCGGCGCCGCGGTGCTCCTGGGCATTGGCGCGCTGGCCAGCGCCGCGGTGACCAGCGTGTGGCAACTCTATCTGACGGCCGGTGTGGTGACGGCACTCGGAGCCGGCGGGGCAGCAATGTCCGTCGCCGCATCCCTGGCCACGCGGTGGTTCGAGGAGCGCCGTGGATTTGCGCTGGGAGTCGCGGGCGGCGGCATGGCCGCCGGACAGCTGGTGATCGTCCCGCTGCTGATGATGTTCACGCTGACGTGGGGCTGGCGGCTGAGTTATGTCGTGCTTGGCGTAGGATTCCTCCTGCTCATCCTGCCGATCACGCTCCTCATGATTCGCAACAATCCGCAGGACCTCGGGCTGATCCCCTACGGCGCCACCGCCGCAACGTCCGGTCCCGTCGATGGCACCGTCGAACGCACGGGCATTCTCGCCGCGGCGCGGACGATGCCGTTCTGGCTCCTCGCCGGCAGCTTCTGGGTCTGTGGGTACACGACCTCGGGCCTCGTTTTGACGCACCTTATCCCGCACGCCGCCGAACATGGGTTCCACGCCGGCCACGCCGCCCAGGCCATCGGCGTGATGGGGGCCCTGAATATCGTCGGGACCGTGGCGTCGGGATGGCTCTCCGATCGGTTCGGCCCGCGCCTGCCACTTGCCGCCTACTACTTGCTGCGCGGAGTGTCGCTGGTGGCGCTGCCATTCGTCGGAACCGTCCCCGGACTGTTCGCCTTCGCGGCGATCTTCGGCCTCAACTACATCTCGACGGTCCCACCGACCACGGCGCTCACCGCGATGACCTACGGCCGCTACTCTGTGGGTGAGCTGTCGGGCTGGATCTTCCTCTCCCATCAACTCGGCGCGGCGGTCGGCTCGATCGTCGGCGGCTTGCTGTACGATCGGTTCGGAAACTACACGATCGCCTTTCACTCCGCCGCGGCGCTCGCGTTTCTTGCGACCGCGATGGTGCTGGCCATCCGCGAGCGGCCGGTGCGCGGTCGTCCGCAGCAACGATTTGACCACCCACAGCCGGCGCCATCGGCCGCGGGCCCCTGACGCGGTCCGGGCACGCTCGAGCGGATGACGACGGACTCGCGCATGCCGCGCCGTGCCTTTGGCCTGGGCGACATTCTCGTGCTCACCACCGTGGTGCTGTGGGGCGCTTCGTTTACCGTCATCAAGTCCGCCTACGACGAGGTCACGCCGCTCGCCTTCGCCTCGGTCCGATTCATCATCGCCTCGCTGGGTCTGCTTCTGATCCTTGCCGTGCTCCGGCAGCCGCTGGCGATTGCGCGTCGCGACCTGCTCCGCGTGGCGATCCTCGGTTTTCTTCATGTCGGCCTCTATCAGACGTTTTTCAGCGTCGGGCTCCGCTACACGACCGCGAGCAATTCGATCCTCATCATCAACACATCGCAGGTGATCACGGCCCTGCTCGTGTGGAGGACACGGGCCGAGCCCCTCTCCTGGAGGCAGGCGGTCGGCATCCCCCTGGCCGTGCTTGGCGTCATCATCCTCGTGGAAGCCGGTGGCAATCTGTCGACCGGACATCTGAAGGGGGATCTCTTGACACTGCTGGCGGCCTGGTCATATGGGGTCACGCCGGTGCTGGTGCTGCCGCTCTACCGGCGGTACAGCACACTCTCAGTCATGGCGGTGTCGATGCTCTTTGGAACAGGCCTCCTGATGCTCGTGGGACTGCCGGAGCTCGCCCGCCAGTCCTGGGCGATCTCGCCGTCCGCCTGGGCCCAGCTCCTGTACGCGGCGCTGGGCGCCGGAACGCTGGGTTATCTGTTCTGGTATGAAGGGATCCGCCGGATCGGCCCCACCCGCGTGGCGG
>JBOGSE010000568.1:0-6096 GCA_050694895.1 bacterium
TCACCGTCGACATGGGCGCGTACCTGCGCACGCACGGTGTGACGGTGCCTGAGCTGACGGCGGCGATGCTCCCCGGACCATACCGCATTCCGCACTACCGGTGCGAGGTCTCGTGTGTGATGACGAACAAGACCCCGACCGGCACGTACCGGTCTCCCGGACGGTTTGAGGCCAACTTCGTCCGTGAGCGGATGATGGATCTGCTGGCCCAGGCGGTCAGCGTCGATCCGGCGGAAATCCGGCGCCGCAATTTCGTGCCGCCAGACGCGATGCCGTACGCGGTCGGAACCCAGGCGCTCGGCGAGCCGACAACGTACGACACGGGGTCGTACGCGTCCACATTGGACGCCGCGCTGCACGCGATCAACTACGATCGCATACGCGCGCGCCAGGTCGCGGTGCGCGATGCCCGGCACCCCACCGGCATTGGGCTCGCCTGCTTCGTCGAAAAGTCCGGTCCGGGCCCATGGGAGTTCGCACGCGTCGAACTCGACGGCGGCGGCCGGGCGGTCGTCTTCTCGGGTGCCGCCTCGTTGGGACAGGGCATTGATACGGTCCTGGCCCAGATCTGCGCGCACGAGCTTGGCCTTCCCAGCGATGCCGTCGACGTCGTGCACGGGGACACGGAGGCAATCCCCGACGGGGTCGGTGCATGGGGCAGCCGGGCCACGGTCGTAGGCGGCAGTGCCGTGCTGCTCGCCGCCAGGGAGGTGAAGGACAAACTGCTCGACCGTGCCGCCCAGCGCCTCGAGGCGTCAAAGGCGGATCTGGTGGTTGCAGACGGGCGTGTTGCGGTCAAGGGCGCGCCGTCTCGAACTGTTGGATTCGCCGATCTCGCCCGAGGGGGTCTGGAAGCGACACACGTCTTTCAGGCGCCACAGATGACATATCCGTATGGCGCGCACGCGGCGGTCGTCGAGGTCGATGTCGAAACTGGCCAGATCGAGATTGTCGACTACGCCCTCGCGTATGACGTTGGAAGGGCCATCAACCCCATGCTCGTCGAAGGACAGATGACCGGGGGCCTCGCACAGGGCATTGGTGGGGCGACGCTGGAGGAATTTGCCTACGACGCCGAGGGCCAGCCGCTCTCAACGACCTTCATGGACTACCTGTTACCGACATCGATGGAGATGCCGCGGCGCCTGTCGGTGCGGATCCTCGAAGAGGCCCCAACGCCGCTCAACCCGCTCGGAGCGAAAGGCGCTGGGGAGGGAGGCACTGCCGGCGCGGGAGCGGCAGTGGCGAACGCGGTGGCCGACGCCCTGCGCCCGCTGGGCGTGGAGATCACAGATCTTCCGCTATCGTGTGAGCGGATTCTCGCCGCGCTCCGGAGGTCCTCAAGATGAGCGAGACGATCTTGTCCGGCCCGCCACCGGCAACGCTGGCGATCCTGCTCGATGACCCCGATGCGCACGACTTTCCCGCCGTCGCGAGAATTCTCGGAGATCTGACGCCGCAGCAGGCGACCACGACCCCGCCCGGTCTGCCGTATTCGGTCGCGCGGATCGTGGCCCACATGGACGCGAACATGAGATTCAACCTCGGTCTCATCCGCGCGTCTGCCCCAGCCGCCTATGACGAGCGGTTTGAGAGCTGGCCGGAGGTCTCCGCCGAGGGCTGGCCGGCTCTTCTTGAAGAGTTCTTCACGCATCTCCGCGCCCTGACGCAGGTCGCCCGCGAAGCACAGGACCTTGATCGGGTGCTGTATCCTGCGACGGACAAGGATCCATCGTGGACCGTCGGATACAAGCTGGCGTGCAGCGTGGCCAAACACAACGCGTACCATCTCGGGCAGATCGTGGTGCTGCGTCGTCTGATCGGGGCCTGGGAAGAGCGCGCGCGTGCCCCGGCGGATTCTTAGTCTCGTGGACCTGAATCCCCAGGTCGGTCGGGCGCTGCGGCGCAAAGAAGATCCGCGGTTGTTGCGTGGGGAAGGGCGTTATCTCCACGACCTGGTGCTTCCCGGGATGCTGCACCTGGCGTTTGTTCGATCACCCCACGCGCATGCGGCGATCCGCCGCATCGATGTGGAGCGCAGCAGGGCCGCACCCGGCGTGGAAGCGGTCTTCACCGCCTCAGAGTTGGCCGCGCGACCTATTGTCACGGAGTTCGGCGGCGACGGGTATTGCGGCGCCGGCTGGCCGGTATTGGCGCAGGAGCGCGTCCGGTTTGTCGGAGAGCCGGTGGCGGCCATCGCTGCGCGCGACCGGTACACCGCCGAAGACGCCGCCGATCTCCTTGAGGTGACGTATGAACCGCTGCCGGCGGTCCTGTCTGTGGCCGCGGCCCGTCATCCAGGCGCCACCCGGGTTTACGAGACGGCAGCGGGTAACGTCGTCTTTCGGCGCGACTACGCCCAGGGCGATGTGGACGCGATCTTTGCGCGCGCGGCGCTCACCGCGAGCGGGGTCTTCCGCCATCAGCGTCTCACCGGCCTGCCGCTGGAGGGACGTGGGATCGTCGCCTCGTGGGATGACGGACACCTCACCGTCTGGGCCTCTACGCAGACGCCACACATGTTGCGGACCGGGCTGGCCAGATGTCTCGATGTTCCGGAGCCCGCGGTGCGGGTGATCGTGCCCGATGTCGGCGGTGGCTTCGGCCCGAAGATGCATCTGTATCCCGAGGACGTGGCCGCCTGCGCAATCGCACGGGCAGTGAACCGGCCGGTGAAATGGATCGAAGATCGCCGGGAAAACCTGCTGGCGATGACGCAGGCCAGGGAGCAGGTGATCGACGCTGCGGTTGCGCTGGATGCCGAGGGCCGCGTCCTCGCGCTGCGGGCGGATATCGTCTGCGATTCCGGCGCCTACTCCGTGTATCCTCTCACGGCCGCGCTGGAGCCGATGGGTACCGCGCAGATCATGCCGGGGCCGTACCGCATTCCCGCCTATGCCTACACGACCATGGCGGTCGCCACGAACAAGCCTCCGGTGGGCGCCTATCGTGGGGTCGGCATGACCGTCGGCGTCTTTGTCATGGAGCGGCTGATGGACAGAGCCGCCGCCACCGCCGGGCTGGACCCGGTGGAAATCCGCCGGCGGAATTTCATCCGGCACGACGAGTTCCCGTACACTGCCGCCACGGGTCTGGTCTACGATAGTGGGCGCTACGAAGAAACGCTCAACGCCGCGCTTGCGGCGTTCGGCGACTGCGAGGCCCGGCGGGAACAGGCCCGGCTCCGCGCGGACGGCCGGTTGGTCGGCATCGGGATCTCCGCGTTCACGGAATACACGGGTATGGGCTCGCAGACGTTCGTGCGCCGCGGCATGCGCGACGTGCCGGGACACGACAGCGCGGTCGTGACGGTCGATGCGTCGGGCATTGTCAGGGTCTCGCTGTCCTGCCCGTCCCAGGGGCAGGGGCATGAAACAGTTTTCGCGCAGCTCGTGGCCGGCGAATTAGGTCTTCACCCCGCTCAAGTCGTTGTTCCGCGAACTGATACCGACCTCGTGCCCGCGGGCAGCGGGACCTTTGCCAGCCGGGCCGTCGTCTCCGGCGGCGGCGCGGTTGTACGGGCCGCGGCGATGGTGCGCGAGCGGGCCGTGGCTGTCGCCGCCCGTCTGCTCGAAGCCTCAGCTGAAGACGTCGTGGTCGGCGACGGGAGGCTCTTCGTGCGCGGCACGCCCAGGCGCGCGGTGACATGGGCGGAGGTGGCGAAGGCGGCGCGCGCTGAGGTCGGGGCAGGGGGTCCTGCAGGCCCGGGGCCGGGGCTTGAAGCGTCGGCGACCTATGATCCACCGTCTGCGACCTTCAGCAACGGTGTCCACATGGCGATGGTTGAGGTGGATCGTGAGACCGGGCAATTGACTATCCTCCGATACGTGATTGCAGAGGATTGCGGCGTCGTCATCAATCCCGTCATCGTCGAAGGACAGATTCATGGCGGGCTGGCGCAGGGGCTGGGCGAGGCCCTGCTCGAAGAAGTCATCTACGATGAGGGCGGGCAGCCGCTCACGGCGACCCTGATGGACTATTTGATCCCGACGGCGATGGAAGTTCCGCGGCCGAGCATCGCGCATCTTGCGACGCCGTCTCCGCACACGGTCCACGGCTTCAAGGGCATGGGTGAATCCGCCACCATCGGTGCGCCGGCCTGCCTGGCCAACGCGGTCAGCGACGCGTTGAATCGAGCTGCGGACGAGTTGCCCATGACACCGCAGCGCGTGCTGACCTGGCTGCGCGGGGAACTCTTCGCGGCCGAGGTGCGCGCGTGAAGCCGCCGCCGTTCCTCTACGCCGCGCCCGACACCGTTGAGGAGACCCTCGTGCTGCTGGCCGAATACGGTGCCGAGGCGAAGCTGCTCGCCGGCGGACAGAGTCTCATGCCGCTGCTGAATATGCGCCTGGCCCGGCCGGCCGTGGTGATTGACCTCAACCGCGTGAAGGGCCTCGATCACATTACGCCCACCAACGGGGAGATCCGCATTGGGGCCATGACCCGGCAGCGCGCGGCCGAGCGGTCATCCGTACTCGCATCGCGCCTCCCGCTGATCACCGAAGCGCTGCGCTGGGTGGGGCATGCGCAGATCCGCAATCGCGGAACGGTCGGCGGCAGCCTGGCCCACGCGGATCCCGCGGCTGAACTGCCCGCGGTTGCGGCGGCGCTGGGTGCCGCTTTTGTCATCGCCGGTCAGAATGGAACACGCACGCTATCCTCCGACGAGTTTTTCGTGGGCTACCTGACGACGGCGATCGAGCCAACGGAGGTGTTGACGGAGGTCCGTCTCCCCGCGATGGCGCGCGACGCCGGATGGGCCTTTACCGAGGTCAGCCGGCGCCACGGGGATTTTGCGCTCGTCGGGGTCGCGGCGCTGGTCCACACCGATGGCGGTGATCGGTGGCGCGATGTCCGCCTCGCCTTCACGGGTGTGGGCCCGACGCCCGTGCGACTCCGCGAGGCCGAGGCCATCCTGGAAGGGCAGCGCCTGACCCGGGATGCTGGGAGCGGCCGGCGCGGCGGGCGTCTGGACGATGCACTGCTTCATGAGATCGGACGCCTTGTGGCCGAGCGGCTTACACCGGAGTCGGATATTCAGGCATCGGCCGAATACCGCAAGCATATCGCGGGCGTGCTGGCGCGGCGCGCCCTGATCGCGGCCGCTGCCAGGGCCGGGGGAGCGGGCGCATGAAGCCCGTGGCCGAGAGCACCGTAGCCTTCACCGTCAATGGCAAGCGGGCGGAGTTGACCGTCCCGGTACGCAAGACCCTTGCTGATGCGCTGCGCGAAGACCTCGGCCTCACAGGAACGCATCTGGGCTGCGAGCACGGGGTCTGCGGCGCCTGCACCATCCTGCTCGACGGAAGCGCGGTGCGGTCCTGCCTGCTGCTGGCCGTGCAGGCAGACGGCCACGACCTGAAAACGGTCGAGGGCCTGGCCGACGGAGACCGTCTCCATCCCATTCAAGAAGCCTTCTGGGAAGCCCATGGGCTGCAGTGCGGATTCTGTACTCCGGGATTCCTGATGACGATCTCCGAGTTTCTCCGAGAGACCCCCAATCCAACAGAGGACGAGATCCGTGAGGGGATTGCCGGCAACCTCTGCCGCTGCACCGGCTATGTGAATATCATCAAGGCGGTGCAGATCGCGGCCGGGAAGCTAGCGGCCGGGCGCTGATCCCGGCCGGAAGCGCGACGGATAGTCGATGATCCGATCCCACTCATCGGCCGCGGAGCGCGCCACGAAGGCCACCAGCGGCTCGGTGCCAATGTTGAACACTTCGTGTGGCACACCCGGCCTGATATAAATGAAGTCACCGGCTTCGTTGATGACCGACCGTGAAAGGTTCTCCCCGTAGGTGTGCCTGACGCGCCCCTGCACGATGAACAGCATGACCTCGAAGCCGTCGTGGATGTGCGCGTAGGCGATGCCGCCCGGCGGGATCGTGGCGACGTTGATCGACAGGTTCCGGGCCCCGACATTCTTGCCGGACATGCCCTGCATATAGAGAATGCCGTTCCACCCACGCTCGCTTCCGCCGCCGCGGATCACGCTGATGCCGTTGAGATCCTCGACTTCCGCGGGGTTGATTTCGCCGGTTCCGGGTGTGGTTGTCATACGTTCACCGTACCTCGGACGGTGTGTGAAGACAAC